>CAYVCH010000148.1:0-6217 GCA_964449755.1 uncultured Actinomycetes bacterium | reverse complement strand
CGGGCGGAGCGGCTTCCGGGTCAGGACCTCCAGGCGGGGGTCCTCCGCCAGGACCCGCTTCGCGATCCGGTCCTCCAGGGAGTGGTAGGCGATGACGACCACGCGGCCACCGGGAGCGAGGAGGCCGACCGCCCGAGGCAGGGAGGCGGCGAGCTCCTCCAGCTCCCGGTTGACCGCGATGCGGAGCGCCTGGAACGTGCGGCGCGCGGGGTGGGGGCGGCCCCGGCGCCTTCCCAGGGCGCCCGCGACCAGGCGGGCCAGCTCGTCCGTGGTCTCGATGGGACCCCGCCGCCTGGCCCGGACGATGGCCCGGGCCACCCGGCGGGCCCCGGGCTCCTGGCCGTACTCGTGGAGGATGCGGGCGAGCTCCGCCTCGGGGGCCAGGTTCACCAGGTCCCGGGCGCTCGGCCCCCCAGGCTCCATCCGCATGTCCAGGGGACCCGGGACCCGGTAGCTGAACCCCCGCTCCGGCCGCTCCAGCTGGAGGGCGGAGACCCCGAGGTCGTAGAGGACCCCGTCCACCGGTCCCTCCAGGGGCACCTGGGAGAAGCGGGCCCGGAGGAGCCGGAGCCGCCGCCCGTACCGGCCCAGGCGGCGTCGGGCCAGGGCCAGGGCCTGGGGATCCCGGTCCAGGCCGATGACCGTCCCCACCCCGGCCGCGAGGAGGGCCTCCGCGTGGCCTCCGGCTCCCACGGTCATGTCCACCACCGTCGCCCGCCCGCCGAGCAGCTCCACCACCTCCGCCACCATGACCGGCTCGTGGCCCTGGACGGACACGGCCGTCTCATCCGGCGACCCCGGCCACCGGGAGGCCCGCCCCCACGAGGGCCCCGATCACCGCCGCCAGGGCCAGCAGCGACGGGCCCTGGCGGAGCACCGAGGACGACCCGGTCGGCTCCCTCATCCCTGGGCCCTGGGGTAGAGGGCCCCCGCCTGGTAGGCGCCGCCGTAGGTGTCGACGTAGCGCCGGTAGGCCTCCCGGTCCCAGATCTCCAGGCGGTCGTGGACGCCCACGACCACCACCTCCTTGCCGATCCCCACCTGCGCCCGGAGGCGTTGGGGCACCACCAGGCGGCCCTGGGCGTCCAGCTCCACCGGCTCGGCGTTGCCGAAGAACATCCGGGCGTAGGCCCGGCCCTCGGCGTCGGAGAGGGGCGCGGAGCGGACCTCGGTGGCCCTCGCCTCCCACTCGGCCCTGGGGAAGCAGAAGAGGCAGCCGTCCTGCCCGAGCGTCAGGTAGGCCCCGTCCGCCAGGGCCTCCCGGAAGCGCGCGGGCAGGGAGATCCTGCCCTTGGGGTCGAGCTGGTAGCTGTGCGTGCCGAGGAGCTCGGCCACGCCCCTCCCCTCCTCCTCCACTTGGGGCCACTTTTATGCCACCATTACTCCACCAGGTCAAGTGGCCCAGGCCAAGGAGGCGGGATGCCCCGCGCAGGCAGGAGGAGAAGGGCGGATCGGCGGCGGCCGGGGGCGGCCCTCAGGCCGAGCTCAGGCCAGGAAGGGTTCCCAGGACGGGTCCACCGTCCCCAGGGAGAGCCGGAACCCGTCGGCGGGGGCGAAGGGCGAGCGGGCGAGCCTGAGCCCGGCCTCGGCCGGCAGGCGGTTCTCCTTGCGCGCGTTGCAGCGACGGCAGGAGGCCACCACGTTCTCCCAGACGTGTTGGCCGCCCCGGGACCGGGGGACGACGTGGTCCAGGTTCTCCGCAGGCCCGCCGCAGTACTGGCAGGTCCACTCGTCCCGGGCGAAGACGGCCCGGCGCGTGAGGGGGGCCCTGGCCCGGAAGGGGACCTTCACGAAGTACCGCAGGCGCACCACCGAGGGGGCCTCCACGGCGAGCCGCTCCGAGCGGAAGAGCATGCCGTTCGTGACCAGCACCTCGGCCTTGTCCTTGAGGACGAGGAGGACCGCCCGGCGGGCGGTGACGACCGCCAGCGGCTGGTGCGACGCGTTGAGGACCAGCGATCTCCCCATGGGTCGAGTGAGGCGAGTATAGCCGCCGCGCCGCCGGGGCCCGGGGGTGCTTGCAGGAGGCGAAGAACAACGGTGTAATTCTGTCGGCGGCGGCCCGGGCCGAGCCCACAGGAGGACGCTTCAGAAGGAGCGAAAAAGGGGCCGCGCGGAGCGTCCGAGGGAACCGGGTGGGCTCGGCCCCGGCCGCCGCCACGCCGGGCCCCGGAACCCGGGGAGCGCGGGCCACGTCGGACAGGGGGGCGGCCGCACGGGCCGCCCCCGGTAAGATGGTCGGGAAGCGCTCCGGAGGTGGTCGTGGAGGCACCCGAGGGGAACGGGGCTTGGCAGCGGTTCGCCGAGCGCTTCCGCGAGGTCGAGGCCAACGTCGAGCGGGTCATCCGGGGCAAGGAGCGCGAGATCCGCCTCGCCCTGGTGGCCCTGGTCGCCGAGGGGCACATCCTCATCGAGGACGTCCCGGGGGTCGGCAAGACCATGCTGGCCAAGGCCATCGCCCGCTCCATCGACTGCTCCTTCCGCCGGATCCAGTTCACCCCGGACCTCCTGCCCACCGACATCACCGGGGTGAACGTCTTCAACCAGGAACGGGGCGACTTCGAGTTCAAGCCCGGAGCCATCTTCGCCAACATCGTCCTGGGCGACGAGATCAACCGGGCCAGCCCGAAGACCCAGTCGGCCCTCCTCGAGTGCATGGAGGAGCGCCAGGTGACGGTGGATCTCGTCACGTACCAGCTGGGGACGCCCTTCATGGTCATCGCCACCCAGAACCCCATCGAGCACGAGGGGACCTACCCGCTGCCCGAGGCCCAGCTGGACCGGTTCATGATGCGGCTGTCCATCGGCTACCCGGGGTCCGACGTGGAGGTGGACATCCTGGACACCCACGG
The DNA here is from genome assembly GCA_964449755.1 of uncultured Actinomycetes bacterium. Classification (GTDB taxonomy): domain Bacteria; phylum Actinomycetota; class UBA4738; order UBA4738; family HRBIN12; genus CAYVCH01. The sequence goes on along the minus strand of CAYVCH010000148.1, from coordinate 3,365 downwards.
CGGGGGCTCCCCCCTGGAGGACATCGAGCCCGTCACCGACGCCCCGGGCGTCGCCGAGATGATCCGGCAGGCTCGCCGGGTCCACGTCTCCTCCACCGTGCGCCGCTACATCGTGAGCCTGGTGGAGGCCACCCGGCGCCACCCCGACATCTACCTCGGGGCCAGCCCGCGAGCGTCCATCATGCTCCAGCGGGCCGCCCGGGCCCTCGCCGCCTCCCGGGAGCGCGACTTCGTCATCCCCGACGACGTGAAGGAGCTGGCGCTCCCCGTCCTCGCCCACCGGGTCATCGTGACCGCCGACGCGGTGATGGGCGGGCGCTCCCCCCAGGCCATCCTCCAGGACCTGCTGGCCGGGCATCCGGTGCCGGTCACCGGCAGGGCGTGATGGCCTCCGGCCGAAGCCTCCTGGTCCTGGCCTGCGGCCTCGCGCTCTGGCTGGCGGCCCGGCTGGTGGGGTCCCCGGCCCTGCACGTGGTGGCCGCGGGCCTGGTGGCCCTCCCCTTCGCCGCCGCGCTGTTCGCCCAGTGGGGCCACCACCGGCTGGAGGTGGTCCGGCGGCTGTCCGACGCCCGCGTCCCCCCCGGCCAGCGGGTCACGGTGGAGCTGGAGGTGGTGAACCGCTCGGCGGTGTCCACGTCCTTCCTGCTCCTGGAGGACCGGCTGCCCGCCTCCCTGGGGGGCCCGGCCCGACTGGTGCTGACCGGCGTCCCCGGCCGGGGCACCCAACGCGTGTCCTACACGGTGGTGCCCCGCGCCCGCGGCCGGTACGTCCTCGGTCCCCTGCGGGTGGACATCTCCGACCCCTTCGTCCTCGCCCGCCTCCGGATGGAGATCGACCTGCGGGACGAGCTCACGGTGACCCCCGAGGTGGAGCGGCTCGCGGGCCAGCCGGGGCACCCCACGGGGATGGGCACCGGGCTGTCCCGGGCCCGACACCTTTCCCGCGCCGGCGAGGACTTCTACACCATGCGCCCCTACCAGGAGGGCGACGACCTCCGGCGGATCCACTGGCCCAGCGTGGCCCGGACTGGGCAGCTCATGATCCGCCAGGACCAGTCCTCCCGCCGCTCATCGGCCCTGATCCTGCTGGACACCCGGAGCGCCGCCCTGGGCGAGACCCGCCGCCCGGCCTTCGAGCGGGCCGTGTCCGCCGCCGCCTCCCTGGGGGTTCACCTCGCCCGGTCGGGGTTCTCCCTCCGCCTGGCGACGGTCCAGAGCCCCCCGATGCCCCTGTCGGAGGAGGGCCTCCTGGAGCTGCTGGCCGTCGTCTCTCACAGTACCTCCCGGGGCCTCGGACAGACCCTGGCCCACGTCCAGGGGGAGGCATCGGCGGACACGACCCTCGTCGCGGTGACCGCGCCGCCCCCGCCGATGGAGCTGGCCGCCCTCACCCGGGCCGGCATCGCCTTCGGACCCAGGCTGGCCGTCCTGGTGTACCCGGTGGACCCCAAGACCCTGCCCTCCGAGCGGCGGGCCACTCTGGAGGAACGCGCTACCCGGGCCCGCCTCTCCCTCACCCGGGCCGGCTGGGAGGTCCTCCTCCTCTCCCCCTCGGCCCGTCTCGCCGACGCATGGCTGTCGATCAGGCCCCGGCTCCCCGCCGCGAGCGGCTGGCGACCCTAGGCTCGGTCGGGCTCCTCGCCCTGGCCGCCGCCCTGGCCTTCGGCCGCGTCTTCGCCGGGCGGGCGCCCACCGGCAAGCTGCTCGCCGCCACCGCCGCCTCGCTGCTCCTGGCCTGGGCCCTGGAGCGACGGGGGCTCCTCGTGGCCGGGGCGGCCAGTGCCGCCGCCCTCGTGCTGGCCCTGGGGGTCCTGGTCTTCCCCGAGACGACCCTGGCCGGCCTGCCCACCCGCGCGACCCTCCGCGCCATGGGCCGGGCCCTGGAGCTGGTGGGGCGGCAGGCCCGGGTGCAGGTGGCGCCGGCGCCCCCCCTGCCCCCGCTGCTGCTGGCTGCGGTGACGGCGGTGTGGGCCGCCGCCTTCTCCGCCCACGCCCTCGCCGTCCGGGCCCGCAGCCCCCTTCTGGCCCTCCTCCCGCCCGTGGCCCTCCTCGGCTTCGCCGACGTGGCCGTGGAGGACGGGCACCGTCCCCTCTACCCGCTGCTGCTCCTCCTGGGGGCCCTGGCCGTCGCCTTCATGGAGGGCCTGCGCCGGATCCATCGCTGGGGACCCCTGTGGCCCTGGCCCGGGAGCCGCCGCCGGTGGCTCCCGGGCGGCACCACCCGGGGCGCCCGGCGGGTGGTGGCTATGGTGATCGCGGTGGCGGGCCTGATCCCGGGCGTCCTTCCCGGATTCCGATCGGGGGCCCTGCTCAGCCTCTCGGGGGTGGCCCAGGGCGGAGCGGTGGCCATCGACCCCCTGGTGTCGATCAAGGGCAGCCTCGGCCGGCGGGTGCCCCTGGAGCTGTTCCGGGTGCGCGCCGACCGCGGGGCCTACTGGCGGATGCTGGCCCTGGACCGCTTCGACGGGACCACCTGGACCGCCGACGACCTCGCCCTCTCCGGGGCCCGGCTGGTGGAGCCGGGGGAGGTCCTCCTCCCGCCGCCGCCGGGATCGGACCCCCTGGTCCAGGAGTTCACGGTCGTCCGCGACCTCGGGTTCCCGTGGGTGCCGGTGGCCTTCCCGGCGGCCAGCGTCGAGCTGCCGGGGGCCTTCCGCTTCGACCCCCGCCTGGGGACGGCGGCCGTCCCCGAGCCCCTGGCTGCCGGCACCACCTACCGGGCCACCTCCTTCGTGCGGACGCCGACGCCAGAGGCCCTGGCGGCCGTCCGCTTCGGGCCCCCCTCCACGTACCCCGGGGACACCGCTCTCCCCGGCGACACCCCCGAGGAGATCTACGACATCGCCGAGGCGTGGACCGCGGGGGAGCCCACGCCCTTCGAGAAGATCCTGGCCATCCAGGAACGGCTGCGGCGGGACTTCGTCTACGACGAGACCGTCCCCGCCCGCTCCGACTCCTTCACCCTCGTGGACTTCCTGACCGACACCCGGCGCGGGTTCTGCCAGCAGTTCGCCAGCGCCATGGCGGTGCTGGTGCGGGCCCTCGGCTACCCCGCCCGGGTGGCCGTGGGGTTCACCACCGGGACCCCCGACCGGGACGCGGGGGTGTTCCGGGTCACCACCGACAACGCCCACAGCTGGGTCGAGGTGTTCTTCCCCGGATACGGGTGGCTCGCGTTCGAGCCCACGCCGACCCGGACCAACCCCATCGCCGAGGCCTACCTCGCTCCCCCCGCGGCCTCCTGCCCTCCCGGCCAGGCCGGCTGCCCCGGGGCCGGCGGCGAGCCGGGCCGCCGGGGCGCCCCCCGGGGCCTCTCCCGCCAGCTGACGGACATCGGCGCCCTCCCCGTGGTGGACGTGCGCACG
>CAYVCH010000147.1:0-6226 GCA_964449755.1 uncultured Actinomycetes bacterium | reverse complement strand
TGGGGCATGGTGACGGCAGTCATCGGACGTCCTCCCCCGTCATCACCACTGGGCAAGTCGCTCCACGGCCCGCTCGATGTCCTCGACCTGGGGGATGTAGGCGTCCTCCAGGGGCGGGGAGAAGGGGACCGGCGTGTGCGGCGGCGCCAGGCGCATGACCGGCGCGTCCAGGGACTCGAAGCCCTCCTCGGCGATGAGGGCCGCCACCTCGGCCCCGACCCCGAGGAACCGGTTGGACTCGTAGGCCACCAGGACCCGGCCGGTCTTCTCCACCGACCGGAGGACGGTCTCGCGGTCCAGCGGGTAGATCGTGCGCAGGTCCACGACCTCGGCGGAGACCCCGCTCCGGGCCAGGCTCTCGGCGGCCTCCAGGGACCGGTGGACCATGGCGCCGTAGGTGATGATGGACAGGTCCTCCCCCTCGCGGCACACCCGGGCCACGCCGATGGGCACGAGGAAGTCGGGGTCGTCGGGGACCACCTCCCTCACCCGCCGGTAGATCCACTTGTGCTCCAGGAACACGCAGGGGTTGTCGTCCCGGATGGCCGCCTTGAGCAGGCCCTTGGCATCGGAGGGGAAGGCCGGGCAGATCACCTTGAGCCCGGGCTGGTGGGCGAACCAGGCTTCGGGGCTCGTGGAGTGGAACGCGCTCGCCCGCACGCCGCCGCCGGAGGGCCCGCGGAGGACCAGGGGCAGGGGGACCCCGGACCGGTAGTGGTACCGGGCGGCCGCGGTCACGATCTCGTCGAACCCCGAGGACATGAAGTCGGCGTACTGGAACTCGGCCACCGGCCGGAAGCCCTCCATGGCCGCCCCGATGGCCAGCCCCACGATGGTCTCCTCGCAGATGGGGGTGTCCACCACCCGGTCGGCCCCGAAGCGCTCGATGAAGCCCTCCGTCACCTTGAAGGCGCCCCCGTAGACCCCGATGTCCTGGCCCAGGAGGAACACGCGCTCGTCGCGCTCCATCTCCTCCCACAGGGCCTCGGCAATGGCGACGAGGTAGGTGGCCTCGCCCTGCTCGGTGCGCCGGCCCCGGGGCTCGGCGCCGTGGCCGGCGGCCCCCGCCTCGACCTGCCCGGTGGCCGTCACCGCCGCCTCCCCTCCGGCACCGCCGGCCGTCTCACCCGGTGCCGCCCTCCCGGGACGGCTCAGCCCGCCAGTACCCGTCGTCGGCGAAGACGCCCCTCGTGAGCTCGCCGGGGACCGGGAAGGGGGACGCCTGGGCGAACTCGTAGCCCTCCTCGAACTCCCGCTCGATGCGGGCCTGGAGGGCCGCGAGGTCCTCGTCGCTCACGAGGCCGTGTCTCCGGAGCAGGTCCTCGAAGCGGCGGACCGGGTCCCGCCGCTGGGTGTACTCCTCGAGCATCTCCCGGGGGACGTACTTCGCGGGGTCGTGGCCCGCGTGGCCTCGCCACCGGAGCGAGACCGACTCGATGAGGGTCGGTCCCTCCCCGGCCCGGGCCCGCTCGACGGCCTCGCGGGCCGTCTGGTAGACGTCCAGGACGTCCGACCCGTCGACCCGGAGGCCAGGCATGCCGTAGGCCGCCGCCCGCTCGGCGATGGTGGGCACGGCGAACTCGAGCCGGTTCGGGGTCGAGTAGGCCCACTGGTTGTTGTTCACCACCCAGACCACGGGGAGCTTGTGGATGGCCGAGACGTTCAGCGCCTCGTGCCACCGGCCGTTCGAGGTGGCGCCGTCGCCGCAGATGGCCATGGCCACCCGGGGCTCGCCGCGCCGCTGGTACGCGAGGGCCGCGCCGCAGGCGATGGGGTAGGCGATGGGCAGGTGGGAGATGACGGTGAAGGTACGGGCTCCGTACCAGTCGCCCATGTGGCTGTTGCCGTCGCGCCCCCGGGTGTACCCGTCGATTCGCCCCCAGAACTGGGCCATCACGCGCTTCAGGTCCACGCCCTTGGCGAGCTGGGCCGAGAGGTCCCGGTGGGTGGGGAACAGGGAGTCCTCGGGTCGGAGCGCGTAGGCGCTGCCCACGTGCGTGCCCTCCTGCCCCCGGCCGGAATAGATGGCCCCGGGCAGCCGCCCCTGCCGGTACAGCGCCTCCATGCGTTCGTCGAAGTAGCGGCAGAGTCTCAGCAGGTACAGGAGCTCCCGGAGCTGGGCCTCGCTGAGGTCGGTGCCCGGTACCGGGCCCTCCTCCCGCTCCGACGTCGCCGAGACCTTCGTGGCCATGGCTAGGGCGCGTGCAGCGGCTTGCCGGCGAGGACCAGGTGCGCCTCGCCGATGGCCTCGGAGAGGGTGGGGTGGGGGTGGATGAGCGCCGCCACCTCGGGGGGGGCGGCCTCCCACGCGGTGATGAGCATGCCCTCGGAGATGAGGTCGGTGACGTGGGGCCCGACCAGGTGGATTCCCAGCACGGGCCCGCCCCTCTCGGCGACGACCTTGGCCATCCCGCCCTCGCCGACGATGGAGGCCTTCCCGATGGCCCGCAGGTCGAGGCGCTCCACCTCCACCTCCCGGCCCTGCTCGCGGGCCTGGGCCTCGGTGAGCCCCACGGAGGCGACCTCCGGCGAGCTGTACGTGACCCGCGGGGTGCGGGCGTAGTCCACCTCCGGCACCGGGATGCCGGCGATCCGCTCGGCCACGGCGTAGCCCTCGGTGAAGGCGACGTGGGCGAGCTGGTAGGGGGTGGCCGCGACGTCCCCCACGGCCCACACGTGGGGGACGGAGGTCTGCAGCTGCCCGTCCACCTTGACCATGCCCCGGTCCAGCTCCACGCCGACCTCCTCCAGGCCCAAGGCGTCGGTGACGGGCTCCCGGCCCACGGCCACCAGGCAGAGGTCGGCCGCGGCGGTGGCGGTCCCCTCCGCCTCGTAGACCACCTCCACCCGGTCCCCGGCCTCCCGGACGTCGACGACGGAGGCGCCGGCGACGGCCCGGATGCCCCGGCGGCGAAAGGCCCGGGCGAGCTCCCTGGAGACGTCCTCGTCCTCCAGGGGGGCCAGGCGCGGCAACGCCTCGAGGACGGTGACCTCGGCCCCAAAGGACCGGTAGAAGGAGGCAAACTCGAGCCCCACCGCCCCGGCGCCGATCACCACCGCCGAGGTCGGCAGGAAGGGCAGCGCCAGGGCCTCGTCGCTGGTCACGATCCGCTCCGTGCGGGTGAGGCCCGGCAGCAGCTTCGGGCGCGATCCCGTCGCCACGACCACGTCGGTGGCGCTGACCGTCCGGCCGTTCACCTCCACGGCGGGGCCCGGGAGCAGGCGGGCGGTCCCGTGGATCACGTCCACCTTCCGGGCCTTCACGAGCCCCGTCAGGCCGGCCACGAGCCGCTCCACGATCCGGTCCCGGAAGGCGCGGACCTCCTCCAGGTCGGGCTCGCCGCTCGCCCGGATGCCCCATTCCCCGGCCCGGTTGACCGTGTCCAGCACCTCCGCCGACCGGAGCAGGGCCTTCGTGGGGATGCAGCCCCTGAGCAGGCACGTGCCGCCCAGCCGCTCGTCCCGCTCGACCAGCGCGACTCGCTTGCCGAGCTGGGAGGCGCGGAGCGCACACGCATACCCTCCCGTCCCGGCTCCGATGACGACGACGTCGTAGTCGGGAGCCATCCGTGCCGATGTTACCGCTCCCGCCCCCAAGGGGGGCGCGGATCAGCCCCGCTCCCTGGCCGCCGCGATGAGGTCGTCCACGCCGGCGCCGCCGAACCGGGCTCCCTGGAGCAACCGGCCCAGCACCCGTGCCGCCCGGCCCGAGTCGGGGACGACGGCCACCACGACGTACAGGCCCGAGCTGGGGATCCCCACGGCCCGGACCGGTCCGTACCCGGGGGCGGCCACGAAGTAGGCGAAGCGCGTCGGGACCCCCCGGGCCACGCAGACCCCCCGCCCCGTGGCCACGTAGTCCCCGGGGGAACCGGGCTCCCCGGCGAAGCGGGCCGGCCGGTGGTCCACGATCACGCGGTGGAGCTCGGCGTGGCACGTGTCCGAGGCCGTGAGGCGGGCCAGGGCGACCCCGGTGGCCGCCAGGTAGTAGTAGTCGGAGGGCACGCCGACCTCGGTGGCGTCCACCCACACGGCGGCCAGGCCCTCCACGGACCCGTCCATGCGTCCCCAGGCCCGCGGCCGGGGCGAGGCGTAGATGCCACGCTGGGCCGGGCCCCATCCGTCGGCGGGGAGGGGACGCCAGTCGTCGGGGACCAGGGCCCGCACCGGGCCGGCGGTGATCACGCTGTAGGGGCTCGGGGTCTCCCGGATCCTGAGGGCCGGGGCGGGCTCCGGTGCCGGCAGCGGCGTGGCTCCGGCCCCGCGGCAGGCCGCCGCCACCAGCGCGACCACGATGCCCCCGACCGCCCTGCGCACCGTCCCGGCCCGAGCATAGTCGGTCGGGCCCCGGGGGCGCCAGCCGCCGAGGGGGGCGGTCAGGCGTGGCGGGCTTCGGTGCTGGCGGAGGGAGGCGGTGCCTCCGGGGGGAGGGAGGGGGGCTCGCTCACCCGCTGGCCCCGGGCGGCGGGGATGCAGAAGGAGGCGCGGGTCCCGCCCCCGGGCAGGGGGTCCGCCCACATCACGCCCCCGTGCTGGGCCACGAGCTGCCGGGCCATGTGGAGGCCGAGGCCGACCCCCGCGCGCTCCTTGCGCAGGACGCCCTCCCCCGTGGAGAAGGGCTCCTGGAAGGCGCGGGCGAGGACGTCCCGGGACATCCCGAGCCCGTGGTCGGTCACCGACACGACCACGCCCTCCTCCAGCACCCTGGCCTGAAGGGAGACGGTCTCCCCGGGCGGGGAGAAGCGGCAGGCGTTGTCCAGGAGCTGACGGGTCACCTCGGCGATGCGAGGGCCGTCGGCCAGGGCCAGCAGCGGTTCCGGGACGGCGGTGGTGATCTCGTGGTCCGGGTATCGGCGGGCCGTGTCGAGGGCGGCGTGCCGCAGGATGGGAGCCAGGTCCACCCGGGCCAGGTTGAGCGTGAGGGTCCCCCGGTCCAGGTCGGCGATGGTGAGGATCTCGTCCACGATGCCCATGAGCTTCTCCAGGGCGCCCTCCAGCTGGGCCAGGAACTCGCGCCGCTCCGTCTCGGGGACGTCCCGGTTCTTCAGGACGTAGGCGATGCCCTTGGCCACCGTGACGGGGGTGCGGAGCTCGTGGGAGACGTTGGCCAGGAACTCGGCCTTGGCTGCGGTGACCTCCTCGATGCGGTCCGTGGCCTTCGCCAGGGACTCCTCCAGCTCTCGGTCCCGACGCAGGGAGCCGGCGAACCCCTCGGCCAGCAGGCGGCCCACCTTGGGCGAGAGGACGACGGGGCCGGTGCCGCGGATGGCCCGCACCACCTCGTCGGGTCCGTCCTCCTTGAGCAGGTAGCCGACGGCCCCGGCCCCGAGCATCTCGGCGGCCGAGCCCGCCGATGCGACGGCGGTCCAGCAGAGGAACCGGGCCCGGGGGGCGGCGGCCAGGACCCGGCGGACGAGCTCGGGACCGGCCAGGCCCTCCAGGTCGACCTCGGCCACCACCACGTCGGGCTGGAGCCGGGCCGCCAGCTCGACGGCGCGGAAGCCGTCGGGGGCTGCCTCCACCTCCAGGTCGGCCCCGGTGCGGAGCAGCGTGTACTGGAGGAGGGCCAGGCCGTCGGGGGTGTCGCAGAGCAGGACCTTGGTCCCCATCCTCGCAAGAGGTATCGGCGGTCGGGGTGGGGAGTTGAGGTACCCGGGGAGGCCCTACTCCACGATGCCGCTGCGGATGGCGATGGCCACCGCCTGGGCCCGGTCGCTCGCCCCCAGCTTCTCGAAGATCCGCTCCAGGTGGGTCTTCACCGTGTGGGGCGAGATGCCCAGGTCGCGGGCCACCTCCCTGGTGGTCGCCCCGTACGCGACCTTCTGGAGGATCTCCTTCTCCCGGCGGGAGAGCAGGGCCGGCTCGGGGCGCTTCTCGGCGAGCTGGACCTCCTCGATGAAGGCCCGGGTGAGCTGGGGGTGGATGACGGCCTTGCCCTCCAGGGCCAGCCTCGCCGCGTTCACGAGCTCCTCGGCGGACGCGTCCTTCAACAGGTAGCCCGACACCCCGGCCTGGATGGCCTCGGCGACGGAGGCCCGGGACTCGTCCACCGTGAACAGGATGACCCTGGTCTCGGGGGAGGTCTCGCGGATGTGCCGGGTGGCCTCGATGCCGTCCATGCCGGGCATGCGCACGTCCATGAAGACCACGTCGGGCCGCAGGGCGGCGGCTCGCTCGACGGCCTCCTCGCCGGTGGCAGCCTCCCCGACGACCTCGACGTCCTCGG
>CAYVCH010000146.1:668-6231 GCA_964449755.1 uncultured Actinomycetes bacterium | reverse complement strand
GCGGCCTTCGCCCTGCTGGCGGGGGCCGCCGCGGGCGCCCCCCGGGCCGCCGGGCAGGCGGTGGACTCCCTGTGGCGGGGGGTGCGGACGGTCCTGGTCGGGGAGGCCGGCCGGGAAGGGCCTCCCGCCCCCCGGGCACCGGAGGACGAGGTGACCCCGCCGGGGCCCGCCGGTGGGGGCCCGACGCCCTCGCCCACGGCAGGAGGCGACGGGGACGAGCGGCGGGACGAGGCGGAGGGCCGGGAGGAGGACGGCCACGACGACGAGGGCGCCCGGGAGGACGACCGGGACGGGGACGAGGACGACGAGGACGCCCGGGTCGTCGACGACGACGAGGACGACGACCGGGACGGCGAGGACGGTGACGACCGTGACGACGATGGCGACCACGACGACGACGACCACGGCGACGATGGCTGAGGCCCGCCGCCGGCGGCCGCCCGGCCCCGGGGCTCCCGGGCGCCCCCCGGGCCGGGGACCGCAGCCCGCCGATCCTCCGGGGGCGGCGAAGGAGGCGGAGGCCCCCGTCCGGGTCCTCATCGCCGAGGACGAGCGGCGCCTGCGCCAGGCCCTGGAGGCGGTGATCACGTCCCACGAGGGGCTCGTCGTGGTGGGCACCGCCGGGGACGCCGAGGCCGCCATCGACCTGTCCCGCCGCCTGCAGCCCGACGTGGTGCTGATGGACGTGCGGATGCCCGGCGGGGGTGGCATCCGGGCTGCCCGGGAGATCCTCCGCCGCTGCCCGGGGACCCGGATCGTGGGCTTCTCCGCCTACGCCGACGCGGGCACGGTGGCCCACATGCTGCGGGCGGGGGCGGTGACCTTCGTGGCCAAGGAGGCGTCCCTGCAGGAGCTGGTCCGGGTCCTCCGGGGGGTGGGCCGGGGGGAGCCTGGCGGTCCGGGCTCCCTGCGCCCGCCCCGGGCGCCCCTCCCCCGGGACCGCCGGCCCGCCGGGCGGGTGACCCGTCTGCTCCAGGAGGGCCTGCTCTACCCGGTCTTCCAGCCCATCGTGGAGCTCGCCACCGGCAAGGTGGCCGGGGTGGAGGCCCTGGCCCGCTTCCGAGGACCGGCGGCCGGGCGCTCGCCGCTGGCCTGGTTCGGGGAGGCGGCCAGCGAGGGCCTGCTGGTCGACCTGGAGCTGGAGGCCTTCCTGGCGGCCCTGCCGAAGCTCGTCCACGTGCCCGAGGAGGTGTTCCTCGCCGTGAACTTCTCCCCCGAGACCCTCACCTCCCCCCGCCTCCTCGGCCGGCGAGGCATCCCGTGGGAGCGGCTGGTGGTGGAGGTGACCGAGCACGCGCCGGTGGAGGCCTACGACGCCCTCCGGGAGGCCCTGACCCGCCTGCGGGGCCGGGGGGCCCGGGTGGCCGTGGACGACGGGGGAGCCGGCTACTCCAGCCTGTACCGGATCGTGGAGATCGAGCCCGACCTCGTGAAGCTCGACATCACCCTCGTCCAGGGCCTGGCCCGGGACGAGGTCCGCCAGTCCGTGGTGGCGGGCCTGGTGGGGCTGTGCGCGAGGATCGGGGCGGAGACGGTGGGGGAGGGGGTGGAGACCGCCGAGGACCTGCGGGCCCTCCGGGCCCTCGGCGTCACCCACGCCCAGGGCTTCTTCCTGGCGGCGCCGGGACCGCTGCCCCAGGGCCGGGGGGCCTGGCGGATCCGCCTGCCCCGGGAGTAGCCCGGGGGCCGGATCGGCCCGGGGCGGGTTGGCTGCCTCGGGCCGGGGATCCAGCGGGCCACCAGGGTCGCCGGGACCGTGGCCACCGGGCCGAAGGGGCTCGTTGTCGGCCCCTGTCGGCGCCGCTACCCTGGCGGCAGCCGCAGACCGCAGGGGCGCGCCGACAAGCGCATGATCCCCGGGAAGGGGTACCTGCCGAGGCGAACCGGGGCTCGCGCCTCCGCCGGTCTGCGGGGGCGTGAGCTTTGTGTGGAGGCGGGATGCCCAGGGCGGAGAAGGTCGAGAAGGTCGCGGCGCTCAAGGAGCGGATCCAGGGCTCCGGGGGGCTGCTGCTCGCCGAGTACCGGGGGCTGTCCGTCCACGACGCGACCGAGCTGCGCCGGGCCCTCCAGGCGGTCGGCGCCCGGTTCGCCGTGGTGAAGAACACCCTCATGCGCCTGGCCGCCCGGGAGGCGGGCCTGGGGCAGCTGGAGGCGTTCCTCCAGGGGCCCACGGCGGCCGTGTTCGTGGGCGGCGACCCCGTGGCCGCGGCCAGGCGCGTGGTGGACGCGGCCCGGCGGTTCCCCGCCCTGGCCCTGAAGGGCGGGTACGTGGAGGGCAGGCTGCTCTCGGCCGAGGAGGCCCGGGAGCTGGCCACCCTGGAGTCCCGGGAGGTCATGCTCGCCCGGGTCGCCGGGATGCTCGGGGCGGACCTGCAGCGGGCGGCCCACGCCTTCCGGGCCCTCCAGGCCCGCTTCCTCGCCCTCCTCGAGGCCTACCGGGAGAAGCTGTCGGGAAAGGAGTAGGACGGTGGCGACGAAGAAGCTCGGTGCCGACGAGCTGCTGGAGCAGTTCAAGCAGATGACCCTCCTCGAGCTGGCGGAGTTCATCAAGAAGTTCGAGGAGGCCTTCGAGGTGCAGCCGGCCGTTGCCGCCCCCGTGGCGGTGGCGGCCCCCGGCGCGCCGGCCCCCGCCGAGGAGGTCGAGGAGAAGACCGAGTTCGACGTCATCCTGGCCGCCGCCGGCGAGAAGAAGATCCAGGTCATCAAGGAGGTCCGGGCCCTGACCAGCCTGGGCCTGAAGGAGGCGAAGGACCTGGTGGACGGCGCGCCGAAGCCGGTGCTGGAGCGGGTGAACCGGGAGACCGCCGAGAAGGCCAGGCAGCAGCTGGAGGCCGCCGGGGCCACCGTGGAGGTCAAGTAGCCCACCTCCGACGGCGGCGGGTGCTAGGCTGCACGAGGGTGCAACGAGGGGTGGCCTTCACCCCGGACGACCTTCGGGCCCTGGCCGATGATCCCAGGCCCGGGCCGAGCTGGCGCGTCTTCTGGCCGACCACTACCTGCGGGAGCTGCGGGAGGAGATCCGCGCCCTGGCCGAGGCCGAGCGCCGCACCGAGGAGCGCCTGGAGGCCCTGGCCGAGGCCCAGCGCCGCACCGAGGAGTCCCGCCGCCAGCTCACCGAGACCGTGGGCCGCCTCGCCCACGACGTGGCTCGGCTGAAGGGCCTGAGCCTCGAGACCCGCTACCTGCTCCACGATGAGGTCGCCCGGGCCTCGGGCGTCTGGCGGGTCCTGGACGAGCAGCGTCCGCGAGCCCGCCGCCTGACCCCCCCGGCCCGGGGGCGAGCCGGCCGCCGGGCTAGGGGCGTCGGGTCCGGCGCGGCCAGTGCTTCGGGCTCCTGACCCTGCCGTCGCCCGCGGCCAGCCCGTAGCCGTAGGCGTAGGAGTACCGGTAGTAGCCCGGGTAGTAGCGGGCCCGGGCGGCGTCCAGGTTGTTCAGCACGCCGCCCACGATGCGCCCCCCCACCTGCTCCAGGGCCTCCCGGGCCTCCCGCAGGGCCGTCCGGGTGGTCGTGGAGGCGTCGGCCACCACGAGGACCCCGTCGCTCCGGGGCACGAGGGTGAGGGCGTCGGAGACGGCCAGGACCGGCGGGGTGTCCAGGATCACGAAGTCGGCGGCCGCGGCGCCCCGCACCTCCGCCAGCAGGCGGTCCATCTCCTCCGAGTCCAGCAGCTCGGTGGGGTTGCCGGGGATGGGACCGCTGGCGAGCACCAGGAGGGGGCCCACCTCCCGGACGGGCTGGAGCGCCTGGACCAGCGCCACCTCCCCGGCGAGGACGTCGGTGAGGCCCGGCTCCCGCTCCAGGCCGAAGAAGCGGGCGAGCCTCGGCTTGCGGAGGTCGCAGTCCAGGGCCACCACGCGCTTGCCGGCCTGGGCGAGCACCACCGCGAGGTTGGCGGCGGTGGCGGTCTTGCCCTCGTCGCTGGTGGGGGACGTCACCGTGAGGATCCGAAGCCCGCCGTCCCGGCCCAGGAACTGCAGGTTCGTGCGGACGGTGCGGTAGGCCTCGGCGGCGGGCCCCTGGGGAGCCTCCAGGCAGGCCAGGAGGGCGTCCTGCCGCCGCTTCCACTCCTTCACGTGGGGGATCACGGCCAGGGCCGGGGCCCCCACCGCCTGCTCCAGGTCCTCCCGGCCCCGGAGCTGGTCGTCCAGGCGCTCCCGCAGGAAGGCGAAGCCGACCCCCAGGGCCAGGCCGACGGCCAGGGCCAGGAGGCCATTGCGCAGGTGGTTCGGGCTCGCCGGCTCCAAGGGGAGCTCGGCGGGTTGGATCACTTCCCCGGGGTCCACCTCCAGCACGCTCAACGTGCCGAGCTGGTTGCGGTACAGGGCGAGCTGGCTCGTGAGCAGGTCGACCCGGGTCTGGGCCACCCGCTGCTCGGCGGACCCGGGCTCCGCACCGGCCAGGCGCTCCCGGGCGGCGGTCAGCTGCTGCTGCACCTGCGCCATCTGCTGCTGGATGCTGGTGCGCACCCGGGTGTAGGCCTCCAGGGCCTGCCCGGCCTTGAACTCCAGGTAGGCGTCGGCGAAGGCCTGGGCCCCCCGCTGGGCGGTCAGGGGGTCGGGGTCGGAGAAGGTGATCTCCAGGATCTGGGTGTTGGTGGGTGCGCCCACCTTGAGGTGCTCGAGGAGCTCGTCGGTGGCGCTGCGGCCCGGGATGTCGTCGGCGGCGATCTCGGCCACGGCGTGGGAGCGGACCAGCTCCTTCTCGGTCTCCATGCTCACCAGGCTCGCGGCGGCCACGCTTTGCAGGACCTGGTTGGCCGTGGGGGGCTTCACCTGCACGCGGGCGGTGGAGGCGTAGATGGGGGTCTGGCGGAAGGACACGACCAGCGCCGCTGCCAGCGTCACCGCGGCGATGCCCAGGACCGCCCACTTCCGCCGCCGGAGCACCAACAAGTACTCGCGGAGCTCCGGCTCGGGGGCGGTTGCCTGCAGGTCGTTGCGCACGACGGACATCCTACGGACTCCAGGGCCCTGGGTCCAGGGGCGGGAGTCCCCGAAGGTCGTGCGTGGGCCTGGAGACCGCGACGAGGGGGGTGCCACGCCTCGCGCCCGGGACCCGGCCCCGCTGCTCGGACCGCGGGACCGCCTCGGCGAACGCCCGGAGCTCGAGCGCCGGCACCCGACCCCTGGTGGCCGCGAAGAACACGTGGGGCACACCCGCGCGCTCCAGGTACTCCTCGACCAGCCGGGACTTGCCGACCTGCCGGCGGCCCTCGATGAGGATCAAGCGGCCCGCGCCGTGGGAGCGGACGGGCTCGAGCTCGCCCCGCAGGACCGCGAGCTCGCGCTCGCGCCCCACGAAGGTCACGGGATCGGCCACGGACGCCATGGCAGCGGGGTCGGTTCCAGATCTGGAACTTCCAGGACCGGAACCACCCGCCACCAGCCCAGACGCGCCAGGACGCGGGCGGGCAGTGCCCGGAGGGCCTCCTGGCCGGCGAGGTAACGGGCCTTGCCAGCGAGGGCCATGGGTGGGCGCCGGCGGGACTCCCGGGTGAGGGCTCCACCGCCGGCGTCGGCCGCCACCGCCACCGCCCCCCCACGGCGAAGGACGCCGCCGCGG
>CAYVCH010000146.1:0-658 GCA_964449755.1 uncultured Actinomycetes bacterium | reverse complement strand
CCACCCGAGAGGGCCTGGCTCAGCGTCGGGGGAAGGAGGAGCCGAGGGGCCCTCGAACGGGGGGGCCGACGACGAGGGGCAGCACCCGCCCGTTACGGACTCCGGGGTCCGGGGTCCACGGGCGGGGGCGCCACGGGCGCCCCGGCCCCGGCGCCCCGGTCGAGCTCACCTTCCGGTACCGCGGGGGCCTCGTCTTCCCGCCAGGGGACACCGAGGAGCAGCTTGAGGCCAACCAGGAGCAGCACGCCGACCCCCAGGACGGTCGGGACCGTCACCTCCGGCCGGGCCCGGGCCAGGGCGACGGCGGTGCCCGCGAGGGCGGCCTCCGCCCCGAAGGTGCAGAGGGCCACGGCCCGGGGAGACAGCCCCAGCCGGGTCAGGCGGTGGGAGGTGTGGTCGGTGTTCCCCCGGTACCAGGGCCGGCCCACCACCACCAGGGCCGTGTCGAACAGGGGGACGGCCAGGATGAGGGCCGCCACGGCCGCGCGCACGGGCCCCCGGGCCATCAGGTCCAGCTTCAGGCCGAGGGCGGCGAGGAGGAACCCCAGGGGGAGGGACCCGGCGTCCCCCAGGAAGATGCGGGCCGGGGGAAAGTTGTGGAGGAGGAAGCCCCCGCTCGCCCCGGCCAGGGCCAGGGCGAAGGCGGCCACCAGGTAGT
>CAYVCH010000145.1:3042-6249 GCA_964449755.1 uncultured Actinomycetes bacterium | reverse complement strand
CCGGCTCCTTGATGTCCGCCCCGCGGACCCAATAGCCGCGTTCCACCAGGTATTTCACGAGATGGTGACCGATGAAACCGCCCGCGCCGGTGACCAAGGCCCGCACAGACATCGCAGCAGCCTCCTACGTCAGCGTCTTGTCAGGGAATGCAACTAATGAGCTACCTCCG
The DNA here is from genome assembly GCA_964449755.1 of uncultured Actinomycetes bacterium. GTDB lineage: Bacteria > Actinomycetota > UBA4738 > UBA4738 > HRBIN12 > CAYVCH01. The sequence continues at coordinate 6,079 of CAYVCH010000145.1, read as the reverse complement.
GCCCGCGACCGTCCGGTAGATGGTCTCGAGCATCCCGAGGTTCTCCTCGGGGGTGTGCCCGAGCCTGATCACCGCCGGTCGCGGGATACGGAAGCGCACCCACCACCAGCCAAGCCTCGCCATGACCCGGACGGGATCGGCCCCGAAGGCCTCCTGGCTCGCGAGGTAGCGGAGCTTGTCAGCGAGGGCCATCGGTCGGCGCCGGAAGGGATGCCGGGTGGGGGCTCCACCGCCGGGCATCGGCCGCCACGGCCACCGCCCCCACGGCGAAGGAGGCCACCGTGGCTACCACCACCGCCCACGCCAGGCCCTCCGCGCCGAACCGGGCTCCGAGGACCACCGTGGCTGCCGCCCGCAGGGGAACGGCGATGGCCGTGCCCGCGAGCATCACCCCGCCCCGCTGGGAGGCCAGCAGGTAGAGGTGGATGCCGATGCCAGCTGCGGAAAGAAGCTGGCTCACAGTGAGGGGAAGGAGGAGCCCGGAGTAGCGGGCGAAGCCGGCGCCGAAGACGAGGGGCAGGACGCGCCCGTAGGCGGCAGCGGCCCCGGCGTAGAGGAGGCAGGCCGCCACAAGAACGCCCGAGAGAGCCGCAGCCCGACGTGCCGCACCCCCAGGATCCTCCTCCATGGCCCGGGCCACCCGCGGAAGGCCGACCTGACCCAGGGCGGGGCGGAGCACCGTGAGGGGCGCGAAGGCGGAGACGGCGGCCCGGAAGCCTCCGAGAGCCGCCGTGCCAGCCACGGCTGCGGCCAGGTAGGTCTCGACCTGGCTCGAGGCGCCGTCGATCACCGCCGCGACGCTCAACGGTCCGCCGAGCCGGCGGAGCTTGCGCCGCCAGAGCCGCCAGGCGGCCGGCGGTGGCGCGGGCAGGCACCGGAGCCGCCTGACGAGGAGGAGGGCGGCGGGGACGGCTCCGAGGCCCCAGGCGGCCGCCATCCCCGCCACCGAGCGATGCAGCCCGCCGGCGAGGAGGATCGCCGTCGTGGCGACCCAGACCGCCCTTGCCCCGGCCGCCGCCCCGATCCGGTCCTCCCGGTACGCGACGGCCCGCAGCCCGTCCTGGACGAGGACCGGGACGAGGAAGGGCGCGAAGGCCGCGAGCCCCCCCGCCACAGGGCCGGCCAAAGGGACGGTGGCGGCCGCCGACGCCACGCCCGCGGCCATCCCCGCCGCCAGGGAGAGGCTGAGCACGCCCCGACCTTCCTCTGGCCCCTCCAGGCGGCTTCCGGCGGCGAGGAAGGGGTCGAGGAGGAAGGAGCGCTGCAGCCCGAGAGCGAGGAGAGCCGTGGCGAAGCCGACCGTCACCGCCCCGAGGCCGGAAGGCCCGGTGCCGCGGGCGGCGGCCACCGTGAGGACGAGGGTGTTGACCGACCACAGCCCCTGGTCGGCCAGGCCCAGGGCCCACGGCAGGCCGCGGCCGGCGAGGCGTCGAAGGGTCCTTTCAGCCACCGGCCCGCCCCATCGCCTGCCTGTATATCCCCTCGAGGATGTCGAGGTTCCGCTCGGCGGTGTAGTGCGCCTCGTAGGTCGCCCGCGCTCCGGCACGCATGGCCGCAAGGGCCTCGGGGTTCGCCCAGAGCTCCCGGACGGCCCGGGCCAAGGCGTCCGCGTCGCCTGGGGGCACGAGGACGCCGTTGCGGCCGGCGGCGACCATCTCCGCCAAGGGCCCGATGGCGCTTGCCACCACCGGGGTCCCCACGGCGAAGCTTTCGGCCACCACCCGCCCGAAGGTCTCGTACCAGACGGACGGGACGACGACGGCGGTCGCGTCTGCCATGAGGCGAAGGACCTCGGCCGGCTCGACGGGCCCTCGGTAGGAGATCCCGCCCTCCTCCCGGGCAGCCCGCTCCACCTCCCCGGCCAGGGGCCCCCTGCCTACCACGACGAGCTCGGGGTGACCCCCCAGCCGCCGCCACGCCTCGAGCAGGGTCCCGATGCCCTTCTCGGGGCTCAGGCGTCCGGCGTAGAGGACGAAGCCGCCCTCCCCGAGCCCCGGCCCAGGGTCGGGGTGAACGAAGTTGGGCTTCACGACCAGGCGGGAGGGGTCGAGGCCGGCCTCGGCGAGCTTCCTCTTTGCGAAGGCCGATGGGACCACGTAGACGTCCACCGCCCGCCGCCACGTGCCCAGGGTTCGGTGGGCCAGGAGCATGCCCGCGGTGGCCGCCGAGGCTGCACGGCTCTTCCGGTAGCAGCGGTACCAGACGCCCCACAGGGGCCAGCGGCCCAGACAGTCCTCGCAGACCCGGCCGTCGCGGAAGAGGAGGCCGTTCAGGCAGGCCAGCCGGAAGTTCCTGAGGGCGGCCACGACCGGCACTCCCTCGCGGCGAGCGGCCCAGAAGACGGCCGGCGAAAGCAACGGGAAGAAGTTTTGGACGTGGACCAAGTGGTGGCGGCCCGTGCGCAAGCGCCTGCGGACCTCGGCGTAGGCTTCCTGCGACCAGGTCGTGCGCAGCCCGTACCGCAGGCCCGGCCGGTCGGGGATGGCGTCGTTGGACACCTCGTAGAGCTCCACCTCCCCCCCGGCCTCCCGCAGGAGCTCCACCTCTGCCCGGGCCGAGAGGTCCTCGCCGCCGGTCACGCGGTAGCGGTTGTGACACACCAGCACGCGCAGTCCGCTGAGGCTCATGCTTCGACCCCCGTCCGGCGGACCCAGTCGAGGAGGGCCACGAGGGCCCACTGGCGCGACCAGGGGATCCGGTCCCCTCGCGCGAGGAGCGCCTCGACGGCCTCGGGCCTGAGACCCGCACGAGCTACGAGCCGGCGGTCCGCCAGCCGCTCGCGGGCCAGGCCAGCGAGCATCCCCCCGGGCCGCAGCCAGGCGTCGAAGGGAAGGACGAAGCCCTGCTTTCCTCGCCGCGAGTAGCCGGCGGGCAGGAGGGGCCCGAGGACCTGCCGCTCGAAGGGCTTGTCGGGGATGCCTCGGCATCGAACCTGGGCCAGAAGGGCAAAGGCGTCCTCCACCAGAAGGCGGTCGACGAAGGGCGGGCGGACCTCGAGGGAGACGGCCATGGAGACCGCGTCCGTGTCCCGGAGGGT
>CAYVCH010000145.1:0-2942 GCA_964449755.1 uncultured Actinomycetes bacterium | reverse complement strand
AGCCGCCAGGCATCCCGGAGGAACGGGTAGCCTCCGAACAGCTCATCGCCGCCCAGACCCGAGAGCGCGACGGTGAGCCCGGCCTCCTTGGCGGCGCGGGCGACCAGGTAGGTGTTGACGCCGTCGAAGCTCGGCTGGTCGAGAGCATCCAGGGCGCCGCGGACCCACGACCGCAGCTCGTCTCCGACCACCAGCTCCGTGTGCTCCGTCCCCAGGGCCTCGGCCACCTGCCTCGCAAACCGGGACTCGTCCAGCGTGCTTCCGGGGAGGGCGACGGTGAAGGTCCGCGGGGGCGTGCCAGAGCGCGCCATGGCGCCCACCACCTCCGTGGAGTCGAGGCCCCCAGAAAGGAAGGCCCCCAGGGGGACGTCGGCGACGAGGCGGACGCGCACCGCCTCCTCGAAGCGGCGCCGCAGCGTCTCGGGGCTCGGCGTCCCCGCCCGGGTATGAACCGGCCCCTTCCAGAACCGCTCGAGGCCGCGGACGACCCCGTCGCGCCCCACCCGCAGGAGATGGCCGGGGAGGAGGGCCCGCACGCCCTCGACGAGAGTGAGCGGGTCGACCAAAAAGCCGTTGTGGAGGTACACGGCGAGACCTTTGGCGTCGAGGCGGCGGGGGACCAGGCCCGAGGCCAGGAGGGCCCGCACTTCCGAGGCGAAGGCGAACCACCCTGGCCCCGCGGCGTAGTACAGAGGCTTTTCGCCGAGGGGATCCCGAGCCAAGACAAGCTGGTCGCGGCCTGGATCCCAGATGGCGAGGGCAAACATCCCCCGCAGCCGCGGGAGAGCATCGTCCCCCCAGGCAGCCCACGCCGCCAAGACGACCTCGGTGTCGGTCCGGGAGCGAAAACGGAACCCCTTATCCTCGAGCTCCCGGCGGAGTTCGTCGAAGTTGTAGACCTGCCCGTTATACGTGATCCAGCAGCCCGAGACCGGCTCGCGCATGGGCATGTGGCCCGCGGGCGAGAGGTCGAGGATGGCGAGGCGCCGGTTCGCCAGCCACACCCCCGGGGCCCCCTCGACGACGCCCTCGTCGTCGGGACCCCGGTGGCGGAGGGCCCCGAGCATCCGTCGGAGGGCCACCTCCCCCGCCGCTTCCCCGATGACACCCGCGATACCGCACATGGCCTACCCGCCCCTCAGCTGGCTGAGGATGGCCTGGAGCCTCCCGCGGAAGTGGTCGTGGGTGTAGCGGGCTTCGACCGTCGCTCGCCCTGCCGCCCCCAGCCTCCCCCGCAGCTCTGGGTCCCTGGCGAGCCGAAGGAGGGCCTCGGCCACGGCCTCGGCGCACCCGGGCTCCACCACGAGCCCCGTCTCCTCGTGCGCCACCACCTCCGCCGCGCCGCCCTCGGCGGCGGCGACCACGGGCAGGCCATGGGCCCAGGCCTCGAGGTAGACGATGCCGAAGCCCTCGCCCGCCGAGGGCAGCACGAAGACGTCGGCCCAGCGGTACCACCGATCGAGCTCTTCGTCGGTGACCCGTCCGACGAACGAGACCGCCTCGGCGACCCCCAGGCGGCGCGCCTCCTCCTCGTAGCGGGCCCGGAGCTCCCCGTCCCCCACCACGGTGTAGGCCACAGGCACCTGGGCCGCCACCTGAGGCAGGGCCCGCAGGACCACGTCCACCCCCTTGTAGGTGTCCTTGGCCGACAGGCGAGTGACCGTAAGGAGCCGCAGGGCGCTTCCACGGTGCGCCTTGCGGGACCCCGGATCCCCGGGCAGGTCGACGGCGTTGGGCAGAAGGGTGAAGCGGCCCGCCTCCAGCCCGTAGGCCCTGGCCATGCGCTCCGCCGTGGTGTGGGAGACGGAGACGATCCGGTCCACCCCCCGGACGAGGAGGGGCTCCCAGGGAGGGACCCGGCGGAAGCGAGGGTCACCCCACACCTCCACGCCGTGGACGACGAGGAGGTGCCTGGCCTGCGGAGCGAGGAGCCTCGCCACGGGAAGGAGCCGGACCAGGAGGACGTGCCCCCAGACGACCACCTCGGGGCGGCCTCGCGCCAGGGCGGAGCTAAGGCCCCTCAAGAACGCGGCCTTGCGCCTCCCGAAGCCGTGGTGGCGGACCGGGGCGGGGGCGGGCGTGCCTAGCGGGTCCCACAACGAGAGGGAGACGGCCTCCTCCAGGACGCCCGCCGAGGCGAGCTCAGCCAGGGCCCGGATGACTCGGGCGTTGAAGCGCTGGATCCCGCCGACCCCGTCCAGGGCGTCGAGGGTGAGGAACAGGACTCGCATCGGACGCTTTCAGTCAGGGCGGGGGGCGCGGACAAGGAGGTTCTTCGTGGGGATCCGCGGGCGGCTTGAGTCCTCGGCCAAGAACACCAGCCGGTGCAACACCCGGAGCCAGACTTCCCGGAGCCGCCCGGGGGCCGTGGCGGCGTTCCAGGCGGGCCGGACCTCGACGCGGTCCCGCTCGAAGCCCGCCAGGGCGAGAAGGTCGCGGACGGACTTCTCGGTGAGGCCGAACTCGTGGGTGAGATCGATGTACCGGTGATAGGGCCCCATGAGGCTCCCGAGGTTCGGAGTCTGGATGACGAGATAGCCTCCCGGCGCCAGCTTTCCCCGGGCCTGCTCAAGGACGCCGGCTGCGCGCTCCTTGGGCAGGTGCTCGACGATGTCCACGAGGAAGATGACCTGGTAGCCCTGGCCTGGCCAGCGCTCGAGTTCCAGGAGGTCGAAGCGCTTCACGAACCCAAGGCCCAAGCGGTGGCACTCCGCGACGCACTCGGGCGAGAGGTCGAAGCCATCGAGGTTCGTGTACCCCAGGTCGCGAAGCCAGGCGAGGAGCGCCCCCTCCCCGCAGGCCGCATCCAGGATCCTGGCGGAGCGGTCCGCGGGCAGCCAGGGCCCGACGGTCCGGGCAAAGGAGCGCCAGACGAGCCGGCGGACCCTCGGGTCCTCGATGCTCGGCCGCCCGGTGGCCGTGTGGTAGCGCTCGATCTGTCG
>CAYVCH010000144.1:0-6300 GCA_964449755.1 uncultured Actinomycetes bacterium | reverse complement strand
CGCGCCCACGGCGGCGGCCCTCGGCCCGTCGCCGGAGGGCGGCCAGTAGGGCGGACCGCCATCGGGTGACGGCTCCCCGCGGCCCGGGCACGTTGCGGGAAGATAGGCCGATGCCCGGACCGCCGGAGGCCGCAGGGTGATCCTCGCGCCGGGTGAGCTGCTGCTGCTCCTCGGCACGGGGATCCTGGCGGGGGCCATCGGGGCCCTCGCCGGGATCGGCGGCGGCCTCCTGCTCATCCCCGCCCTCGTCCTCGGCTTCGGTGTGCCGGTCCGGGTGGCCGTGGCCACGAGCCTGGTCGCGGTGGTCGCCACCTCCAACGCCGCCGGCAGCGTGTACGTGGGGCGGGGCCTCACGAACCTGCGCCTGGCCATGACGTTGGAGCTCGCCACCACCCTCGGAGCCATCGCCGGGGGCCTGGCCGCGGCGATCCTGTCCGAGAGGTTCCTGGCCGGCGCCTTCGCCGGCTTCACCCTGATCACCGCCGGGTCCCTGCTCGCGCGGGGGAGCGAGGAGGCACCCTCCCCGGTGCGCGCGGCCCTGGGGGAGGCGAGGCCCGCGGGGGAGGGGTACGAGCTCGCCGGGGGCCTGGCCGGGGCCTATGTGGACCCGGCGGGAGGCAGGGCCGTGGAGTACCGGGCGGTCCGGCTCCCCCTCGGCCTCGGTGTCTCCTTCGCGGCCGGGGGGGTGAGCGGCCTGCTCGGGGTGGGCGGTGGGTTCCTCAAGGTCCCCGCCATGCACCTCGGGATGGGGGTCCCCATCAAGGTGGCGGCGGCCACCAGCAACTTCATGATCGGGGTGACGGCGGCGGCGAGCCTGTTCATCTACGCCCAGCGGGGCTTCCTCCACCCCCTGGTCGCGGCGCCCGTGGCCCTGGGGGTGGGGGTGGGAGCCCTGGCCGGGACGGGCCTTCAGGCCCGGGTCTCCTCCCGGGGGCTCACGCGGCTGCTGGCGCTCCTGCTGCTCGTGGCGGCGGTGCAGATGGCCCTCAAGGCAGCGGGGGTGAGCCTTGGCCGGTAGGCCGGCGGCGGCCGCAGGGGAGCGACGGGTCGTCGTCCTCCTGCTGCGGCTGGGCCTCGGGGCGGGGTGCCTGCTCATGGCCGTGGGGCTCGTGCTCGCCATGGCCGAGTCGCGCCTGCGGGCCCACCCCGTCCCCATCGGGAGCGTGCCGGCCTTCGTGGCCGCGGGGCGGCCGAGCGGGTTCATGGCCGCCGGGATCGGGCTGCTCGTGGTGGCTCCCCTGGCCCGGGTGGCGGCCCTGGCCGTCCAGTTCGCGAGGGAAGGGGACCGCAAGTTCGCCGGGGTGGCGCTGGCGGTGGGAGCCATCCTGGCCCTGGGAGTCGTGCTGGGCCGGGTGTAGTCCCCGGGCCTGAGGGGCAGGAGGCCGGGGCTACGCCAGCGGCTGCGAGGACTCCACCTCCACCGTGAGCCAGATCTCGAAGCAGTGGTTCCGGGCGAGGCTCGTCACCCCGATGGTGGCCCGTCCTCCCAGGCCCGCCTCCTCCCCGAAGACGTCCCGGAACAGGTCGGTGGCGCCGCTGGAGACCCGGTGGACCTCGTGGAACTCCGGCGTGCAGGCCACGAAGCACAGGGAGCGCACGATGCCCCGGACCCTGTTCAGGCTGCCCACGGCGTGGCGGATCCCGGCCAGGCAGTTGATCCCGGCCAGCCGGGCCGCCTCGTAGCCCTCCTCGACGGTGAGCTCGGCGCCGAGGCGGCCGGGGTGGAAGACGCTCCCGTCGGGCAGCTCGGGGACGTGGCCGCTCAGGAACAGCAGTGGGCCAACCTGGTGGTGGGCCTTCATGCTCCCGTAGCTCGGCCCGTAGTAGGGCGTCACCGAGTAGTCGGGGATCTCGAGGCCCAACTCCCGCACCCTCGCCTCGTGGTCCACGGTCCCTCCCGTGTCGCGACGGACCCGGGTCGGAGCATGGACCCGCGGGGCCGGCGGCGCAACCCGCTCCCGGGTCCCAGGGCGGACGCCATCGGGGGCCCCGCACGTGCCCTGGGGCCATGCTCCTGGCCTCAACGGGGGCGCGGAGCTCCTCGAGCCGGTCGGCGCCGCATCCAGGCCGGCGGTCCCTGAAGACTGAACTCGATATCGATTTCCGATATCATCTCCTGGATGCGGGACTTCCTGCGGGGAGCGAGGCGGGTCCACATCCTGCACCACGCCTCCGAGCGCGAGGTCGACGGGGCCTGGATGGCGGCGGAGCTGGCCCGGCACGGGTACCCGATCAGCCCCGGCACCCTGTACCCGACCCTGCACGCCATGGAGGCCGAGGGGCTGCTCCGCTCGCGGCGGGCCGCCGTCGGCGGGCGGCGCCGGCGCCTGTACCGGGCGACCCCCCGGGGCCGACGGGCCCTGGCGCGGCTGCGACGGGCCGTGCAGGAGCTGGCCGACGAGGTCCTTCGGTGAGGGACCCGGGGGCGCCGGGGGTCCCCGGGTGAGGTGGCGGATCTGGCGGCGGGGGCCGTGGCGGCCGCACCCCCGGGGGGCCGAGGAGCGACGGCGGCTGGGCGAGCTGGCTCGCCCCTTCCTGCGCCTGGGAGCCACGGGCTTCGGGGGGCCAGCGGCCCACGTCGCCATGATGCACCAGGAGGTGGTGGTCCGGCGCGGCTGGCTGGGGGAGCAGGAGTTCCTCGACCTCCTTGGGGCCACCAACCTCATCCCGGGGCCGAACTCGACCGAGATGGCCATGCACGTCGGGTTGGCCCGCGCCCGCTGGAGGGGGCTGGCGGTCGCGGGGGCCTCCTTCATCTTCCCCGCGGCATCCATCGTCCTGGTCCTGGCGTGGGCCTACGGGCGCCACGGGAGCACGCCGGCCGGGGAGGCCCTCCTGTACGGGATCGAGCCCGTGGTGATCGCCATCGTGCTCCAGGCCCTCGGGAGGCTGGGGCGGACGGCCGTGGGGCGATCTCCGCTCCTGCTGCTCACCGCCCTGGGCGTGCTCGGGCGGCGCCAGCGAGCTGGCCCTGCTGTTCGGGGCGGGCGTCGGGGTCCTGGCCGTCCGGTCGGCGCGCCGGCTCGGCAGGGGCGGTGTGCCCGGCGTCCTGCCCCTGCTGGCGGTCTCCCTCGCCGCGCCGGAGCGACTCCCGGTCGAGCTGGACCGGCTGTTCCTGCTGTTCCTGAAGTTCGGAGCCGTGGTCTACGGGAGCGGCTACGTGCTGTTCGCCTTCCTCCGGGGCGACCTCGTGGAGCGCCTCGGCTGGCTCACCGAGGGGCAGCTCGTGGACGCCCTGGCGGTGGGCCAGCTCACGCCGGGGCCGGTCTTCACCGCGGCGACCTTCATCGGGTACCTGCTCGGCGGCCTGGTGGCGCGATCCTCGCAACGGTGGGGATCTTCCTCCCCGGGTTCGCCTTCGTGGCCGGCCTGCGGCGCCTGGTCGGCTGGATGCGACGCTCGGTGTGGGCCGGAGACCTCCTGGACGGGGTGAACGCCGCAGCCGTCGGCCTCATGGCGGGAGTGACCTGGCACCTGGCGCGGCAGGCCGTCGTGGACCTACCGACGGGCCTGCTCGCCCTGGGGGCCGCAGCGGTCCTGTTCCGGTTCGAGGTCAGCTCCGTCTGGGTCATCCTCGCCGGCGGGGCCGCCGGATCCCTCCTGCGGCTGCTCGGCTGACCGGCGGCGGGGACCCCGCCCGTCCGGCGGAGCGGCCCCGGCCCTTCGTGGGGGCGAACCGCCCGAGGACCTCGTCCCGCCCTGGGGGCGGGGCTGAACGAGCGGCCCCGGCCACCCTCTATCATGGCCGCGCCATGCCCACCCTGCGCTTCCCCGACGGCCGTACCGCCCTCCTCCCCGAGGGGGAGCCCGTGGGCTCGGCCCTGCCCCCCGAGGCCGTCGCCGCGCGGGTGGACGGGCGCCTGGTGGACCTCGCCTTCGTCCCCGTGGCCGACGTCGGGGTGGAAGCCGTCACCGCCGCCGACCCCGACGGCCTCCAGGTCCTCCGCCACTCCACGGCCCACGTCATGGCCCAGGCCGTCTGCGACCTCCTCCCGGGAGCCCGCTACGCCATCGGGCCGCCCATCGAGGACGGGTTCTACTACGACTTCGAGCTGCCCAGGGCCCTCACCCCAGAGGACCTGCCCCGCATCGAGGCGCGGATGCGGGAGATCGTCGCCGAGGACCAGCCCTTCGTCCGGGAGGAGGTCCCCCGGCGAGAGGCCCTGGCTCGCTTCGCCGACCAGCCCTACAAGCGGGAGATCATCGAGGGCCTCGACGAGGCCGAGGGGGCCGGGACGGAGCGGGTCTCCATCTACCGCAACGACGGGTGGGCCGACCTCTGCCAGGGGCCCCACGTCCCCTCCACCGGGCGGCTGGGCGCCTTCAAGCTCCTCTCGCTGGCCGGCGCCTACTGGCGGGGGGACGAGCGGCGCCCCATGCTCACCCGCATCTACGGCACGGCCTGGGCCACCGAGGAGGACCTGGAGGCCCACCTCCACCGGCTGGCCGAGGCTGAGCGGCGGGACCACCGGAAGCTCGGCCGCCAGCTGGACCTGTTCTCCTTCCCCGAGGAGCTGGGCGCCGGTCTCGCCGTCTGGCACCCCCGGGGAGGGGTCCTCCGCAAGGAGCTGGAGGACTACCTCCGGGCCGTCCACCTGGAGCGGGGCTACCAGCTGGTGGCCACCCCCCACGTCGCCCGGTCGGGCCTGTGGGAGACCTCGGGCCACCTGGAGAAGTACCGGGACCTCATGTACCCCGCCATGGCCGACGAGGCCGGCGAGTACTACGTGAAGCCCATGAACTGCCCCTTCCACGTCCTCATCTACCGGTCGCGGACGCGCTCCTACCGGGAGCTGCCGATGCGGCTGTCGGAGCTGGGCGCCGTCTACCGCCTGGAGCGGCCGGGAGTCCTCCACGGCCTGCTCCGGATCCGGGGCTTCACCCAGGACGACTCCCACATCATCTGCACCGAGGCCCAGCTCGTGGGCGAGATCCTCGGGGTCTTCGACCTCACCCTCGAGATCCACCGGACCTTCGGCTTCGCCGAGCCCGTGGTCAGCCTGTCCACCCGCCCCGGCCAGGCCATCGGCGACGAGGAGATGTGGGCCCGGGCCACCCTCGCCCTGCGCACGGCCCTGGACGAAAGCGGCCTCGCCTACCAGGTGGCCGAGGGGGAGGGGGCCTTCTACGGCCCCAAGGTGGACTTCCACTTCCGTGACGCCATCGGCAGGCTCTGGCAGCTCACCACGGTCCAGGTCGACTTCGCCCTGCCCGAGCGGTTCGACATGGAGTACGTGGGCGAGGACAACCGGCGCCACCGGCCCGTCATGATCCACCGGGCCATCCTGGGTTCCATCGAGCGGTTCGTGGGGGTGCTCATCGAGCACTACGCGGGGGCCTTCCCCCTCTGGCTCGCCCCCGAGCAGGTGCGTCTGGTGCCCGTGGCCGACCGTCACGTCGAGCACGCCGAGAAGCTGGCCGCCCGCCTGCGGGAGGCGGGGCTGCGCCCGGCCGTGGACGCGAGCGGCGAGACGGTGGCGAAGAGGATCCGGGAGGCGCAGCTCGCGAAGGTGCCGTACACCGTGGTGGTCGGGGACCGGGAGGTGGAGGCCGGGGACGTGGTGTCGGTCCGCGACCGGGAGGGCAACGAGGTGCGGGGCGTGCCCCTCGCGGCCTTTGTCGAGCGGCTGGTGGAGGAGGCGGCGTCCCGCTCCCTCGAGGCCTCCCGCTTCGGGAGCTGAGCTCCCGTGGAGCGCCTGTGGACTCCCTGGCGGATGGAGTACATCCGGGCCGCCACCAAGGAGGAGCACGTGGGGTGCATCTTCTGCGACCTGCCCCGGGAGGGTGACGATCAGCGCGCCCGCATCCTGCGGCGCGGGCGCCTCGGGTTCGTCATCCTCAACGCGTTCCCCTACAACCCGGGCCACCTCATGGTGGCGCCCTACCGGCACGTGGGGGACCCTGAGGACCTGGCCGACGCGGAGCTCCTCGAGCTGGGTCACCTGCTCAAGGAGGCGACCCGGGCCCTCCGGGAGGAGATGGAGCCCCACGGCTTCAACATCGGCATGAACCTGGGCAGGGCGGCGGGAGCGGGGATCCCCGACCACCTCCACTGGCACGTGGTGCCCCGCTGGAGCGGGGACGCCAACTTCATGCCGGTCATCGGGCAGACCAAGGTCCTGCCGGAGCTGCTGGAGGAGACCTACCGGCGCCTGGCCCCGAGGTTCGCCGAGCAGGGTCGGTAGCCGGGGCGACGGGGGGCCGGCCGCGTCGGGTCAGGCCTCGGCGATCTCGGCCTCGGCGGCCGGGGGGTAGGCGCGCCCGTCGAGCACCCGCCACACGCCCAGGCGGTGCGCGGCG
>CAYVCH010000143.1:6145-6382 GCA_964449755.1 uncultured Actinomycetes bacterium | reverse complement strand
CCGGGGTCTTCGCCGCCCCAGCCGCCTCAGCCACCCGGGGCACGACGGGCGCCCAGGGCCTGCCCCGTCCGGGCTCGAGCTCCCCCCGGCTTCCCGGTCCCCACCGTCAGTCCGCCCGCCCCCGGTCTCGACCTCGGCTTCCTCCTCGGACCGGATGGGGTGAACCTCTACCTCAGGGAAGGATCGGCTGCTCGGCGCTGGCTCACCGCTGGCGTCAGATCGCGCCCCCCCCGCCGC
>CAYVCH010000143.1:0-6114 GCA_964449755.1 uncultured Actinomycetes bacterium | reverse complement strand
CCGGGGGCGGCCCGGCATACGGCTCGTCCTCGTCCTTGCCCCCTCCTGCCCCGACCCCGGCGACCTCCCGGGGACGAGGAAGAGGCGCGACCTCATCAGGAGCAACAAGGATCGTCCTGGGAAGATCCTCCACGGCGGGAATGGGCTCGACCGCCGGCTGCCGGCCGGCCACCTCGCGGGCCAAGGCCCGGTACGATTCAGCCCCTTTCGACCGGGGGTCGTAGACGGTGATGGGCTGTCCGTATCCCGGTGCCTCCGACAGGCGCACCGTTCGAGGAATGATCACGCTGTACACACGGTCCCCGAAGTACCGGCGCACCTCCTCCACCACCTGCTCTGACAGCTTGGTCCTGGGGTCGAACATCGTCATGACGATGCCCGTCAGTCGGAGCTCGGGATTCACGTTCTGCTGGACCAGCCTGACGTTCCGCAGGAGCTGCCCGAGCCCCTCCAGGGCGTAGTACTCGCACTGGATCGGCACGATCAGCTCCTCCGCGGCGGCCAGGGCATTGACGGTGAGCAGGCCCAGGGAGGGCGGGCAGTCCAGGAACACGAAGTCGTAGGCCGCGTCCCGAAGGGGCTCAAGGGCCCGTCGGAGCTTGAGCTCCCGGGAGAACTGGGAGACCAGCTCGATCTCGGCGCCGGCCAGGTCGATGGTGGAGGGGATGGCGTGCAGGCCCTCGATCGCCGTGGCCACAACGGCCTCCTCCGGGCCCGCCTCGGAGGCCAGCACGTCGTAGATGGTGACCCGCCTGGCCTCGTGGCGGACGCCGAGCCCGGTCGAGGCGTTGCCCTGGGGATCCAGGTCCACCACCAGCACCCGAAAGCCCTGCTCCGCCAGGGCTGCCCCGAGGCTCACGGCGGTCGTGCTCTTGCCGACCCCGCCCTTCTGGTTCGCGATGGCAATGACCCTCGGCCCCCGCCGCCTCGAACGTGCAGCCCCCTCCCGGGGCGGGCGCGGCGGCCTGGCCCCGGAGCCGGTCCCGGACCCCCCGGTCGGCCGCCCTCCGGGCGGGAACCCGCCACCCGCGGATCTGGCGCGGCCACCGGCTGGGCGATCCCTCACTGCCGGCCCATCATAACGAGCGGCCCGGCGCTTTCAAGCCCGTGAGGCTCGAGAACCTCCATGGTGGCTCCGGGAACGCTCCGGGGTATCCCTCCAGAGCGCCCAGCGAAGTAGACGAGTCGCCCCCCTGCCAGCAGCAGCGGCCTGGCCAACGCGAAGCTCCGGGCCGCCGGGGCCAGGCCCCGGGCGAAGCAGAGGTCCACCGGCTCCCGGAGCTCCTCGGCCCGGGCCAGGAGGACCCGGACGTTGGCGAGCCCCAGCTCCTCCGTCACGGCCTCGAGGAATGCCGCCCGCCGCGCGCGAGGCTCCACCAGCCCCACCCTGAGGGCTGGCCTGGCCACGGCCACGGGGATCCCCGGCAGGCCCGCCCCGGACCCCAGGTCGTAGGCGGTCCGGTCCCGGGGCCCCACCACCGCGGCCGCCCGGAGGGAGTCCAGCACGTGCCGCTCGCGGAGGCGGGGGAGGTCCGACCGGGCCACGAGCCCCAGGGGCACGGCCCGCCTTCCGAGCTGCTCCTCGAAGGCCGCAAGGAGCTCGACCTGCCACGCCTCGAGCGCGACCCCCAGGGCCCGTGCCTGGCCAGCGAGGTCCGCCGCGCCCGAGGGGCCCCCTATCCCGCCATTCCCCTCAGGCTCTCGTTTCACGTGAAACGCGCCGCCCAGCTTCCGCGGGCGCCCCCACCCCCAGCCCACCTACCCCCCGGCCGGCTTCCCTTCCGATCGGAGGTCAGGCCGGATGACGACCCGGCGCTGCGGCTCCTCGCCCCGGCTGGTGCTGGTCACACCCTCCACCTTCGCCACAGCGTCGTGCACGACCTTCCGCTCGAACGCCGTCATCGGCTCCAGCTCCTCCTCCCGCCCGGTCCTGCGCACGCGCCGGGCCACCTCCCGGGCCCTGGACGCGAGCCGGGAGCGGCGGCGGCGGCGGTAGCCCTCGGCGTCCACCACCACCCTCGCCCGGGTTCCCAGCCGTCGGGACACCACCAGCCGGGTGAGCTCCTGGAGGGCGTCCAGGGTCTGCCCGTGGCGGCCGATGACGATGGCGATGTCCTCGTCGCTGTCGCTGGCCACCTCCACGCGGGCCACGCCCTCCCCCACGGTGGGCTCGGCGCGCGCCGCAATGCCCATGTGGTCGAGGAGGTCCTCGAGGAAGTCCGCCGCCAGCTCCCCCTGCTCGTCCAGGTCCTGGACGTCGGGCTCGGCCTCACGTACCCGAACCCGCACGATGGCCTCCTGCGACCCGATGCCGAGGAACCCAGCCCGGGGCTCCTGGAGGACCTCGACCTCGGCCTCCTGCTCGCTGACGCCGAGGGCCGCCAAGGCCGCCTCCACCGCCTCCTCAACGCTTGGGGCGCTTCTTTCGACCTCCCTCACGCCCACCTCCGGAGGACCTCCTCCCCGGCGGCCGCCTGGGCCGCTCCCGCGGTCCGTCCTCTCGAGCGCCGCCCCTCAGCCAGGCCAACAGCCCGCCCCCACCCCCGGGTGGGCGGGACTGCCCCTCGGCCACGGCCGCCGGGCCGATGTGACCCGCCTTGAGCATGAAGTACTGCTGCCCGATCTGCCACACGTTGGAGGTCGTCCAGTACAGCACCAGCCCAGCGGGGAAGGTGAAGCCGAAGACGCCGAACATGAGGGGCATCAGCCGCATCATGGCCTGCTGCTGCTGGGACTGGGACCCCGGAGGGCTGGCCCTCTGCATCTGTTGCTGCTGGTAGTAGGTGGTCCCGATCATCAGCAGGGCGAGAAGGTAGTAGGGGACTCGGACGGCCCACCCCTCCCCGCAGTCCAGGCGGATTGGCCGCGCCTGTCGCCCCTGGACCTCCACCCTTCCCTGACCGGCCTGCAGGGCCGTGCAGAGCAAGTTCGTGTACATGAAGTCCGTCCCGGTGCTGGGACCTCCCTCGTAGATCTGGCTCTCGATGTTGCGCCACAGGCGGCTGTCCTCAGGCAGGTGCAGGGGCTGCTGGGGAAACCTGATGACGGCGTACATCGCGATGAGCACCGGGAACTGCAGCAGGACCGGCCAGCATCCGGAGAACGGGTTCACCCCGTGCTCCTTGTACAGCCGCATGATCTCCTCTTGCTGCCGCTGGCGGTTGCCCTTGTACTTCTGCTGGATGCTCCTCACCTTGGGCTGGATCCGCTGCATGGCCTGCATGGACTTGATCTGCTTGATGCCCAGGGGGAGGAGGACCAACCGGATAACCACCGTGAGGATAACGATGGTGAGCCCGAAGTTGGGCACCACGTCGTAGACCCGCGCCAGGACCCACCCCAACCCATCCAGGAGCGCTTGCCAGGCGGCCAGGCCCACCACGAGCCCTCAGCCTCCCTCCCCCAGCGCGGCCCCCGCCCGGTCCCCGGATCCCCACCGCCGCGGCGGCACGGGGTCCACTCCCCCTGCCGTGAAGGGGCCGCACCGCAGCACCCGCCACGCCGCGAGCAGGCTGCCCCGGACCGCCCCGTGGACGACGACGGCCTCCTCGGCGTAGCGCGAGCACGACGGGTAGAACCGGCACTGCCCCCCCAGCCAACCCGACAGGGTCAGCCGGTAGAGCCGGATGAGCCCGACCAGCAGGGCCCGAAGGGGCGCTCCGCATGCCCACAGGACCCGCCCGACGCCGGTCACCGTCGCATCACCCCCGCCCGGGCGAGCACCCCGGTCATGTCGGCCTCCACATCCTGCGTCCTCGCCCCCCGGATGGCCTCCCGGGCGACCCACACGACGTCCGTTCCCGGCTCCACCCGCGGCCCCACGACGCGCCAGGCCGCCCGCAGCACCCGCCGGGCCCGGTTCCGCTGCACCGCACCCCCGACCCGCCGGCCCGCCACGAAGGCGGCCCCGCCCCGGCCGGGCGCGAGAAAGGCTACCACCCGCTCCCCGGGAACCCGCCTGCCCTGCCGCAGGACCCGCCGGACCTCGGCCCCGCGCAGCCGCGTCCCCCCGCTCAGGCCGACAGCCGGGTGCGCCCTTTCCGCCGGCGACGAGCCAGGATGCTCCGACCGGCCCGGGTCCGCATCCGGACCCGGAACCCGTGGGTCTTGCTCCGCCTGCGGTTGTTGGGCTGGAACGTTCGCTTGGGCATGCCGCCCCTCCGGGAGGGACGCCCGGCCAGGTGGCCGACCGTCGCCGAAGTATACGGGCGGCCCCTCCCCGCGCCCACGGGGGGGCCCGGCGAGAAAAGACCGCCAAAACCCGCGCCCTCGCTTCCGAGCCCCGGGGGCGCGGTGCTATAGTCCGTGCCGCTTCCCCGCGGCCCCGTCGAGCAACGGGGGCTGCCTACTTCCCCAGCGATTTCCACAGCTGTGGAAAGGTCCTGTGGATAGGGGATGGCGGTCGCGTCTGACGAGCAGCTCGCCCAGCGGACCTGGTCCCACGTCGTCCAGCGAGCCCGCGCCGAGCTCCCGGAGAGTTCCTATGCCATGTGGTTCAGCGGCGTCCACGCCGCCGGCCTCCGGGGGGGAGTCCTCCACCTCGTCGCTCCCTCCGACTACGTCCGCGACTGGCTCGCCCGGCACTACCTGGACCTGATCCAGGCGGCCGCCGCGGAGGCCACCGGCGAGCCGGTCCAGGTCCACCTGGCCACCGACCGCCGGGGGCGCCCCCCCGAGGATCGCCGCCCCACCCCCGCCGACCGCCATGCCCCCCCGTCCCGCGCCCCGGGCCTGCCCTTCCCGGGCTACACCTTCGACGCCTTCGTGCCGGGCCCCAGCAACCGCTTCGCCCACGCCGCCGCCATGGCGGTCGCCGAGGCCCCCCCGTCCCGCGCCTACAACCCCTTGTTCATCTACGGGGGCGTCGGCCTGGGCAAGACCCACCTGCTCCTGGCCATCGGCCACCACATGTACCGCCTGAACCCGTCCCTCCGGGTTAAGTACGTCACCTCCGAGCAGTTCGTGACGGAATTCATCCGCGCCGTGCGGGAACGCCAGGGCTACCAGTTCCAGCAGCGGTACCGCCAGGTGGACGTCCTGCTCGTCGACGACATCCAGTTCCTGGCCAAGCGGGAGGAGACCCAGACCGAGTTCTTCCACACCTTCAACCACCTGCACGGCGCCGAGCGCCAGATCGTCATCGCCTCCGACCGGGCTCCGCAGGAGCTGTCGGGGATGGAGGAGCGCCTCCGGAACCGATTCCGCTGGGGCCTCTGCGTCGACGTCCAGCCGCCCGACCTGGAGACCCGCATCGCCATCCTGCAGCTCAAGGCCCAGCGGGACGACCTCCGGGTGCCCGACGGGGTCCTCGAGTTCATCGCCTCCCGCTTCGACCAGAGCGTCCGCGAGCTCGAGGGCGCCCTGGTTCGCGTCGTCGCCTGGGCGGAGCTCACGGGCCAACCCATCGACCTGCCCCTCGCCGAACGGGCCCTCCAGGACCTCCTCCCCCAGCCGGAGGCCGAGATCCCCCCCCACCTCATCCTCGAGGAGACCGCTCGCTACTTCGGCCTGTCCCGGGAGGACCTGGTTTCCAAGAGCCGCTCCCGCCCCCTCACCACCGCCCGGCACATCGCCATGTACCTCCTCAGGGAGTGCACCGGCCAGTCCCTCATCAAGATCGGCGAGATCTTCGACCGCGACCACACCACCGCCCTCCATGGCATCAAGAAAATCGAGGCCAAGATGCGGGCCCGCGACACCACCTACCGCCAGGTCCAGGACCTGACCCGCATCATCCGGGGCCGCGCCCGAGGGGCCTAGGCATGCCCCCCACCGCCCGGCGTCCACCCCGCCCTGGCCCCTGTCCCCACGGGATCCCCGCCCCCTCACCACCGCCCCGATGTCACACCCCCCTGCTACGCTCCGGCCCTCCTCCCCTGTCCACATGTGCACAGCCGCTACTGCCACTACTGAGGGTGAGTACAGTTCGCTGTAGGGAGGCGCAGCTGTGAAGTTCCGATGCGACCGCGACGTGCTGGCTGAGGCCCTGCAGGTGGTGCAGCGGGGGGTCTCGGCCCGGCCTGGCATCCCGGCGTTGGCGGGGGTGCGGCTGGAGGCCAGGGAGGACGGGGCCCTGACTCTGAGCACGACGGACCTGGAGCTGGCGGCGCGGCT
>CAYVCH010000142.1:0-6402 GCA_964449755.1 uncultured Actinomycetes bacterium | reverse complement strand
GGCTCACGGTCCCGGCCACGAGCCCGGCCCAGATCCACGTCTCGCTCCGCACGTAGCGGAGGCCCTCCCGCACGTCCTCCCACAGACGCCCCCGGGCCTCCTCCCGCGGCGCCGCGCGCGCCTGCATCGAGAGGATCATCAGCGCCGACCAGCCGAAGGTGGCGGCGTCGGCGAGGAACGCCCAGCCCGGCCCGAAGGCCCCCACGAGGAGGCCGCCCACGAGCGGCCCCAGGAGCATCCAGGCCGCGGGGCGCACCACCTGCCCGAGCGAGTTGGCCGCGACCAGGAGGTCGTCGGGGACGATCGTCGGGATGATCGAGGAGTAGGCCGGGGAGAACACCGCCTGGCCGGCCCCATAGACGACGACCAGCCCGAGGAGCGCGGGGAGCGTGAGCCGGTCGGCGATGGAGAGCGCCCCGATCGCGCCGATCGCGGCGAGCCGGACCAGGTCCCCCGCGATCATCAGGCGCCGACGGTCCAGCCGGTCGGCCAGGGCGCCGCTCCCGAGCATCAGCGCGACCTGCGGCGTGGCCCACGCGACCCCCACCGCCGCCAGGGACGAGGCCCGGTTCGACAGGTCGAGCACCTGGAGGGCCATGGCCACGACGTAGATCCCGTCCCCGACCATGGAGACGGTGAGTCCGGCCCAGAGCAGCCGGAAGTCCCGGATCCGCAGGGGTCGGAGGGCGCCGATGCGGTCGACGAAGGCCCGCTCCTCCACGGAGGGAGGATAGGGCCCCGGCGGCTCCTCGTCGGCGGGCGGGGCATACCGCTCGGGCTGTTCCTGGCGGCGCCGGCCCGAACGCTGGCCCGGCCCGGGCGCGGTCAGGCGGTCGCCCCGAGCGGCGGCCCGCCGGCGCTACCCGCCGCCGCCCACGTCGAGGACGAGCTTGCCCCGGACCCCGCGGTCGAGGATCCGCCGGTGGGCCTCGGCCGCCGCTTCCAGGGGCAGGACCTCCTCCACGGGCACCCGGAGCCGGCCGGCGGCCAGCTCCTCGAGCACCCGCAGGGTCGCCTCCCGGATCCGCTCCACCGGCTCCACGGTCCCGCTGTAGGTGAGCACCGACACCGCCTTGCGGTAGAGGGAACGCAGGTCCAGCTCCTGGCTGGCCCCGGCGGAGACCCCGAACAGGACGAGCCGCCCGAAGGGCTCCAGGGCAGCCACGGCAGCCGCCGTGTAGCCGCCACCCAGGGGATCGAAGCACACGGTGGGGCGGAGGTCCCGGGCCGCCTCCACGAGGCCCCCGGGCTCGGCCACGACGACCGGCTCCGCGCCGAGCCCCTCGACGAAGTCGGCCTTCTCGGGACTGCCCGTCTGGCCCCACACCCGGAGGCCCGCAGCCCGCAGGACCTGGACGAGGAGGGAGCCCACCCCGCCGCTCGCCCCGAGGACGAGGGCCCGGTCCTCGGGGCCCACCCGGGCCACCTGGTGGGCCAGGGCCCAGGCCGTCCCGCCGGCGACGGGGAGGGCGGCCGCTTGCACCGGGTCCGCCCCCTCGGGGAGGTCGAAGAGGGCGGCCGGGGGGACGGCGGCCCGCTCCCCGTACAGGCCGTCCCGGGACACCCCGACGCCGGCTCCCCGGACGACCACCCACCGGCCCTCCAGGGTCCCCGCCCCCTCGGCCCCGGGGACGAAGGGCAGGCGCTGCTTCCCGCCGGCCACGGTGCCCTGGGTCACCCAGACGTCCAGCGGGTTCACCCCCGCGTAGGCCACCTCGACGAGGACCTCGTCGCCGGAGGCCACGGGCTCCGGCGCCTCCTCCACCACGGGGGGCTCCCCGAAACGGTGGACCCGTGCCGCCCTCACGGCCGCCCATTCTCTCAAGGGGAGGCCCCCCTGGGCGCCCCGCACAGGCCGGGGCCCCCTCCGTGTGCGCCCTGCGCGCCATCGGTGCCCAGGGCACATGCCAGCCGGGGCGGCCTGTCGGCGCCGCCGCCTGCGTCGCGCACACCCGCCCCGGCGAATCCTGGGGGCCAGGGCCGTTGGATCGGACCCCCCGCCCGCGGCACGCTCCCCCCGTGGCGCGAGCCTTCGAGATCGTCGTCGGCAACGAGCGGGTCGTCTGCGACCTCCTGGAGGACCGGGCCCCCCGGGTGACGGCGGCGTTCCTCCGCTCGCTGCCCGTGGACTCCTTCTCGGTCCACGCCAAGTTCGCCGGGGACGAGCTCATCCTCATGGTCCCCTTCTTCGCCGACCCCGAGAACGAGATCTTCTGGGTGAGGCCGGGGGACGTGGGCTACTACCCCGGGCGGCAGACCATCTGCCTCTTCTACGGCCCCACGGAGCCCTTCGGCCAGGTCTCCCTCTTCGCCCGGGCCCGGGAGGAGCACCTGCCCGTCCTACGCAAGTGGGGGGAGGAGATCCTCGCCCACGGCAGCCTCCCGGTCACCGTCCAGCTCCACGACCCGTCGGCCCCCACGAGCGGGGAGGCCTACCTGCCGTGAGCCTCACCCTGGAGCAGCTCGTCCGGGACGCCGTCCGGGAGGTGATGGCGGAGCGCGGCTGGGCCGGTGGCAACGGCCACCGGCGGGGAGCCCCGGCCGCCGAGCCCCCGACCCCCATGCACCTCCACGGCCGCCAGTCGGGCTCGGACTTCTGCACCCACTGCGGGGGCTGCATGGAGCCGGCGGTCTACGCCCGGGGGGGGCGGGGGGTCCCGGCCTCGGCGGCGGAGATGATGGCCCGGCTGGACCGATTCACCGAGCTCGCCTGGAAGACCGAACCCCAGGAGGTCCGCCGCCTGCGGCAGCTCTCCCGCCCACCCATGGGCCGGATGCCCGGGATCCTCTACGCCAACTTCGACCTGTTCTGGCTGGGGGAGAACCTGCAGGTCCTCCGGGACAAGGCCCGGACCGGCCGACTCCCCGTGGAGGTCCTGAACGAGATGCTCGCCGCGGCCTGCCTGCGGGCCGCCGTCCGCCTGTCCAAGTGGAAGCTCCTGGACCTCATCGGCCTCCTCACCGACGTCGTGAGCTTCGCCGAGAAGGTCGGCTGCCGCGACCACGGCGAGTTCAAGACCTTCGTCGAGCACCTGCTCATCGCCGTCGACCGGGTCCAGTCCTGGATCGACCGGATGGTCCCCTGGCACCGGATGGACGCCGTCCTCGAGCCCGTCCCGTAAGGCCATGGCCCCCGCCGCCTCCACCCTCGCCGACCGCCCCGGGAGCCCGCCCCCACCGGTGACCGGTGCCCCGGGCGGGGGCGCGCCGACCCTCACCGCCGGCGGCTGCGTGGAGTGCACCGTCTGCCTCTCGGTCCGCGACTGGGAGGCCCCCGAGGCCCGGCAGCTCCTCGAGCACCTGGTCCGGGCCCGGGTCGAGGAGGCCCTCTTCCGGCGGGGGACCCCACCGGCCCGGCCCCGCACCGTGCCCATCGGGGTGTCCGCCCGCCACGTCCACCTCCAGCCCGACCACGTCGAGGCCCTCTTCGGGGCCGGGGCGCGCCTCGAGCCCGAGCGCTACCTCCTCCAGCCGGGGGAGTTCGCCACGGCCCGGACGGTGAGCGTCGTGAGCCCCGCCGGACGGGTGCTGGAGCGGGTGCGGGTGCTGGGACCCGAGCGGCGGCAGACCCAGATCGAGCTCTCCCGCACCGACGCCGTGGCCCTGCGCATGAACATCCCCATGCGGGACTCCGGGGACCTGGACCGCACCCCGGTGGTGACCCTGGTGGGGCCGGCAGGGGTGGTTCGCACCGACGGCGTCATCCGGGCCGGCCGCCACATCCACTGCTCGCCGGAGGAGGCCGCCAGCTTCGGCCTCGGCGACGGGGACCGGGTCGCCGTCCAGGTGCCGGGGCCCGAGGGGGTCACGTTCCCCAACGTC
This sequence comes from uncultured Actinomycetes bacterium, assembly GCA_964449755.1. GTDB lineage: Bacteria > Actinomycetota > UBA4738 > UBA4738 > HRBIN12 > CAYVCH01. The sequence continues at coordinate 2,580 of CAYVCH010000142.1, read as the reverse complement.
CTCGTCCGGACCCACCCGGGCCACAAGCTCGTCGTCCACCTGGACACCGACGACGCCAACGCCGCCGGTGTGAACTGCGTGACCCACGGGGTGGTGCTCGGCTGAGAGGCGCGCGGGCCAGGGGCCCGCCCGCGGCACGGGGGAAAGGGCAGGCATCGCAAGGAGGTGAAGGGAGATGGCACAGCAGGCGCTCGGGATGGTCGAGACCAGGGGCTTCGCCGCCCTGGTGGAGGCCACCGACGCGATGATCAAGGCGGCCAACGTGCGGGCCGTCGGGTACACGAAGATCGGGGGCGGCATCGTCTCCATCGCCGTCCGGGGCGACGTGGGCGCCGTGAAGGCGGCCACCGACGCCGGCGTGGCGGCGGCCCGCCAGGTGGGCGAGGTCCTCTCGGTCTCCGTGATCCCGAGCCCCGACCGCACGGTGTCGGCCGACGTCGGCGAGGTCACCTGAGGGAGGTTGGGACATGGCACGCGCACAGGACGCAGTGGGCCTGGTGGAGACCCGGGGGCGGGTGCCCGCCATCGAGGCCGCCGACGCGATGGTGAAGGCGGCCAACGTGGACCTGGTGGGCTACGAGACCATCGGGGCCGGCCTGGTCACGGCCATCGTCCGCGGGGACGTGGCGGCCGTCCGGGCGGCCACCGACGCCGGGGCCGCCGCCGCGTCCAAGGTCGGCGAGGTGGTGGCGGTGCACGTCATCGCCAAGCCCCACGAGGACCTGGACTCGGTGCTGCCCATCGGCTACCCCGAGGCGAAGGGGAAGGCCAGCTGAGCCGGGCCTTGTAAGGAGGTCCCATGAAGACCGAGCGCGACCTCGAGGAGCTCATCCGGGGGGTGGTGGCCCAGGTCCTCGGCAACGGCCGGGTGACCTCCGCCGTGATCGCGAGGCCGGCGGTGCCGGCGACCCCGCCCTCGGGACCCGCGCCGTCGACCTCTCCCCTGGGCCCGGCGGCGAGTCCCCCGCTGCCCCCATCGCCCCCCGCGGCCCCGGCCGGCGGCCCCGGGGTCATCGAGGTCTCCGCCACCGGCGAGCACGGGCTCTTCGCCTCCGTGGACGACGCCGTGGCCGCCGCCCGGGAGGCCCAGCGGCGCCTCGCCGCCGAGGGGGTGGAGCGCCGCAAGGCCTACATCGCGGCCATCCGCGAGGCCGCGGTGGAGCAGGCCGAGCGGCTCGCCCGGAGCGCCCACGAGGAGACGGGCCTCGGCCGGTACCGGGACAAGGTGGACAAGCACGTCTTCGCCGCCACCCGGACCCTGGGGGTGGAGGACCTGGAGGCCCGGGCCTTCGCCGGCGACCACGGCCTCGCCGTCGAGGACTACCTCCCCTGGGGCGTGGTGGCCTCCATCACCCCCGTCAACAGCCCCTCGGCCTTCATCGTGAACCACGCCATCACGATGCTCGCCGGGGGCAACGCCGTCGTGTTCAACGTCCACCCGGGCTGCCGGAACACCTCCATGGCCACCGTGGAGGTCCTGAACCGGGCGGTGGTGGACGCGGGTGGGCCGGACAACCTCATGACCGGCGTCGTGGAGCCCACCCTGGAGACGGCGAGGGCCCTGGTGAACCACCCCGGGGTGGACATGCTCGTCATCACCGGGGGGGCGGCCCTCATCCGCGAGGCCTTCGCCACCCGGAAGCGGGTCATCGCCGCCGGGCCCGGCAACCCCACGGCCCTGGTCGACGAGACCGCCGACGTCCGCCGGGCCGCCCGAGAGATCTTCCGGGGGGCGAGCTTCGAGAACACCATCCTCTGCATCGGGGAGAAGACCTGCATCGTCGCCGAGCCGGTGGCCGCGGACCTCCTCGCCGCCTTCGACGAGCTGCCGGTCCGGCGCCTGGACGCGACCGAGACCGACCGGGTGTTCCAGACGGTCATCGACGCCAGCGGCGACCGTCCCGTCACGCGGCGGGAGTTCGTGGGCAAGGACGCGGAGGTCCTCCTCCAGGCCGCCGGCCTCTCGGCCCCCCGGCCGGTGGGCCTCCTCGTCGCCGAGGTGGACCGGGACCACCCCCTCGTCCGGATGGAGCAGTTCGTGCCCTTCCTCCCCGTGGTCCGGGCCCGGGGCGGCTCCGAGGCCATCGACCTCGGTGTGGAGGTGGAGGGGGGCAACCACCACACGGTGCTCATCCACTCGAACGACCCGGGCAACGTCGAGCGCTTCGCCCGGGAGGCCGACTGCGTCCTCTGCGTGGTGAACGGCAGCTCCCTCCGGGGGCTCGGGGTCGAAGGGGAGGGCTACCCCGGCTTCACCATCGGGACCGTCACCGGGGAAGGGCTCACGTCGGCCCGCCACTACGTGAAGGCCCGCCGCGTCTCCCACACGAGGTGAGTGCGATGCCCCGACTGGAAGAGATCCCCCCCGAGGTGGTCGCCGACGTCGTCGCCCGGGCCGTCGTCGAGGCCGTGGCCGCCGGCGGCGACCCGGAGGCCGTCGTCGGCCAGGCCCTGGCCAGGGCCAAGCGAGAGCTGGGCCTGGCGGAGGCCACGGTGCCGGCTGCCGCGCCCCCGGCTGCGGGGGGCACCCGGGCTCGCCTGGCCGTGCCGGCCCTGGTCGGCCCGGCCGCCGCCGGTGAC
>CAYVCH010000141.1:0-6426 GCA_964449755.1 uncultured Actinomycetes bacterium | reverse complement strand
CGCCCTCGCCGCCGGCATGGGTGTCGGCGTCGCCACCTTCCTGCTCCTCCCCCTCGCCCTGGGGGCCCACCCGCAGCGGTTCTGGCTCCTCGCCCTGGGTGTGGCGGCGGTGGCGCCGGCCCTCCTGTCGGTGGGGCGCCGTCGCCTGGCCGCCGTGGCCACGGTGGCGGTCCTGGCCGTGGAGCTCACCGCCAGCGCCCTGGCCTCGGGGCTCCACGAGGGTGGCACCGTCTACCTCGGCCTGGAGAGCGGGGACCACCCAAACCTCTCCTACCAGCCCCTGCGCCGCCCCACGGCCCCCGAGTCCGAGGTGCTCGACCCGGGACGCCTGGGCCGGTTCCTCGCCGAGCGCGGCGACCGGTACCTCGCCTGGATTCCCCCGGCCGCCTACTTCGAGAAGGGCTACCTGTGGACGCAGCGGCCCACCGACTGGCCGGCCCTGCTCCCCAACCGGGGGACGCTGTTCGGGATCCCCGACGCCCTCGGCTACAACCCCCTCCAGCCCCCCCGGTACTGGACCTTCGTCCGCGCCACCAACCGGCTCTCGGTCTTCTACAACGCGGCGGTCATCAACGAGCCCAGCCTGGAGGACGTGCGGGTGCTCGGCGTCCGCTACCTCCTCGTGCCCGAGGACGTGCCGCCCACCGTGCCCGGGGACCTTCTGGCGACGGCCGACGGGTACGACCTCTACGAGGTGCGGGGCTTCGAGCCCCGGGCCTCGGTGGTCCCCCGCTGGCGGGTGGCGGCGGGCCCCGCCGAGGCCCTGCGCGAGGTGCTGCGACCCGGCTTCGACCCGGGCCGTCTGGCCATCCTGGAGCGGGATCCCGGCATCGTCCCCGGCCCGGTCGCCCTGCCCGGCCGCGTCTCCTACCGGGAGGTGACCCCGGAGGACGTCCGCATCGACGTCGAGGCCGACGCCCCCGCCCTCCTCGTCGTCCGCACCAACTGGGACCCGGGCTGGGCGGCCACCGTGGACGGCCGCCCGGCACCCCTCTTGCGGGCCAACTTCCTCCACCAGGCCGTCCCGGTGCCCGAGGGGCACCACGAGGTGCGGCTCGTCTACCGGGAACCCTGGATCGGCCGCGGCCTCGGCCTCTCGGCCGCGGCGTGGACCGCCCTCGTCGCCGCCCTCGCCCTCGCGCGACGGCGGGAGCGTCGGGCCTAACCGGCGTCGGCGCCGCGACGCCCGTCGCCCGTCGCCCGGCGGCGGAGCTCCGCCTCGATCAGCTCGTCGAGGTCGCCGTCGAGCACCCGGTCCACGTCGCCGATCTCCAGGTCGGTCCGGTGGTCCTTGACCAGCCGGTACGGCGCGAGGACGTACGAGCGGATCTGGGAGCCGAACTCGATCCCCCGGCGCTCGCCCCGGAGCTCCCGGAGCTTCCACTCGCGCTCCTGCCGCATCCGCTCGGCCAGGCGGGCCTTGAGGATCCGCATCGCGACGGCTCGGTTCTGGATCTGCGACCGCTCGTTCTGGCAGGCCGCGGTGATCCCGGTGGGCAGGTGCGTGATCCGCACCGCCGAGTCGGTGGTGTTCACCGACTGCCCCCCAGGGCCGGTGGACCGGTACACCTCGACGCGCAGGTCCTTCGGGTCGATCTCGACGTCCTCCTCGTCCTCCTCCTCGAGCAGGGGGATCACGTCGAGGCTCGCGAAGCTCGTGTGGCGGCGCTTCTGCGCGTCGAAGGGCGAGATCCGCACCAGCCGGTGCACCCCGCGCTCGGCCGAGAGCAGCCCGTAGGCGCCCCGGCCGTGGACGGTGAAGGTGGCGCTCTTGACCCCCGCCTCCTCGCCGGGGAGCACCTCATCGAGCTCGGTCCGGAACCCGCGCCGCTCGGCCCACCGCAGGTACATCCGGAGCAGCATCTCGGCCCAGTCCTGCGATTCCGTGCCGCCGGCCCCCGCGTGGACCGTCGCGACCGCGTCGTGCGAGTCGTACTCGCCGGCGAGGAGCGAGGCGAGCTCGATCCGCCCGAGGTCACCGGCGAGCCCGTCGAGGAGCTGCTCGAGCTCCTCGGCGAGCTCGGGGTCCTCGGCCCCCTCGAGCAGCTCGTCGATGGCGCGGGCCTCCTCGACGCGGCGCTCCAGGGACGCGTAGCGCTCGAGCTCCGCGCGGAGCCGCGCCAGGCGGGTGGTCAGCTCCTGGCCCCGGGCGGGCTCGCCCCAGAGCGACGGGTCGGCGACCTGCCGCTCGAGGTCGGCCGCCTGGCGGTGCTTGGCCTCGACGTCAAAGGAACTCCTTCGCCGCCGCCAGCCGCCGGGCCAGCTCGTCGATCCGCCCGCTCCGGTCGCTCACGCACGCCATCGTACCAACCGTGCCCGCAGAGCCCGGCCGGGCCCCATCGGACCCCGGCCCACGCCGCCTCAGGCGGTGGCGCCGTGGCACTTCTTGTACTTCTTCCCCGACCCGCAGGGGCAGGGCGCGTTGCGCGGGACCTTCGTGCTCCTCGCCCGGGGCGCGGCGGCATCGGCGTCCTGCCCCCGGCTCACCCGGAGGCGCTGCGGGCGGGGGCGGGCCGGCTCGTCCTGGCGGACCAGCTCGACCCGGTAGATGTAACGGACGAACTCCCGCCGGATGCCCTGGATCAGCTCCTCGAACATGGCGAAGGCCTCGCGCTGGTACTCGGTGAGGGGGTCCCGCTGGCCGTAGGCCCGCAGGTGGATCCCCTCCTGGAGGTAGTCCATCTCGTAGAGGTGCTCCCGCCACTTCGTGTCGATGATGGACAGCAGGACCATCCGTTCCAGCTCGCGCATGACCGGCGCGCCGAGCTGGGCCTCCTTCTCCTCGTAGGCCCGGACCGCCTCCTGCAGGACCCGCTCGAGGATCGCGGTGGCATCGCCCAACTCCCCCAGCTCGTGCCGGGTCGAGCTCACCGGGTAGACCTCGGCGAGGGCCGTGACGAGGCCGTCCAGGTCCCACTCCTCGGGGAAGACGTCGGGGGTGACGTAGCGGCCCACCACCTCCTCGACGACCTCGGTCACCATCTCCAGGGCCTCGTCCCGCAGGTCCCGGCCCTCCAGGATCTTGCGCCGCTCGCCGTAGATCACCTGGCGCTGCCGGTTCATGACGTCGTCGTACTTCAGGACGTTCTTCCGGCGCTCGAAGTTGAGCTCCTCGATCTGGCGCTGGGCGCTCTCCACGGCCCGGGTCACCATCCGGGCCTGGATGGGCTCGTCCTCCGGCCACTTCAGGCGCTCCATGATCGACGCGATCCGCTCCGAGGCGAACATCCGCAGCAGGTCGTCCTCCAGGGAGAGGTAGAAACGGGATTCTCCCGGGTCCCCCTGGCGGCCGGACCGCCCACGGAGCTGGTTGTCGATGCGGCGGGACTCGTGGCGCTCGGTGCCCAGGACGTAGAGGCCGCCCAGGGCCACCACCTCCTCGTGCTCGGCGTCGGTCTGCTCCTTGAACCGACGGTGGATGGGTTCGTACTCGGCCTCGTAGGCGGCCCGCTCCTCGGGGTCCATCTCGAACAGGAGGTAGCGGTCGTTGTCGAAGCCCCGGGCGGCCATCTCCTGGCGGGCCAGGTACTCGGGGTTCCCGCCGAGGAGGATGTCCACGCCGCGCCCGGCCATGTTCGTGGCCACCGTGACGGCGCCCTTCCGCCCGGCCTGCGCCACGATCATGGCCTCCTTCTCGTGGTGCTTGGCGTTGAGGACCTGGTGCGGGATGCCCCGGCGGGAGAGGTAGCCGGAGAGCTTCTCGGACTTCTCGATGGAGATCGTCCCCACCAGGACGGGCTGGCCCTTGCGGTGGCGCTCGACGATGTCCTCCACCACCGCCCGCCACTTCGCGTCCTCGGTCTTGTAGATGACGTCCTGCTGGTCGACGCGGATCATGGGGCGGTTGGTGGGGATCTCCACGACGCCCAGGCCATAGACCTGCTCGAACTCGGCCTGCTGCGTCTTGGCCGTGCCGGTCATCCCGGCCAGCTTCTCGTACATCTTGAAGTAGTTCTGGATGGTGATGGTGGCCAGGGTCTGGTTCTCCTCCTTGATCCGCACTCCCTCCTTGGCCTCGATGGCCTGGTGCAGGCCCTCGGAGTAGCGGCGCCCCTCGAGGATGCGGCCGGTGAACTCGTCGACGATCTTCACCTCGCCGTTCGTGACGATGTAGTCCACGTCCCGCTTGTACAGCTCCTTGGCTCGGATGGCGTTGTGGAGGTGGTGCACGAGGGGCGTGTTGACGTGGTCGTAGAGGTTGTCGATGCCCAGGATCTCCTCCACCTTGTGGACGCCGGACTCCGTGACGGCGACGGTGCGCTTGGCCTCGTCGATCTCGTAGTCCTCGTCGCGGCGCAGGCGCGGCGCGATGCGCGCGAAGGCCTGGTACCAGCGGGCAGCGTCCTGGACCATACCGCTGATGATGAGCGGGGTGCGCGCCTCGTCGATGAGGATGGAGTCGACCTCGTCCACGATGGCGTAGTGGTGGCCCCGCTGGACGCAGTCCTCCAGGCGCATGGCCATGTTGTCCCGGAGGTAGTCGAAGCCGAACTCGTTGTTCGTCCCGTAGGTGACGTCCGCCGCGTAGGCGAGGCGTCGCTCGGCCGGGGACATCTGGGCCTGGATGACCCCAACGGTGAGCCCCAGGGCCCGGTAGATGGGCCCCATCCACTCGGCGTCGCGCTTGGCCAGGTAGTCGTTGACGGTGACGATGTGGACCCCCTTGCCGGTGAGGGCGTTGAGGTACGCGGGCATCGTGGCCACGAGGGTCTTGCCCTCGCCGGTCTTCATCTCGGCGATGTCGCCCCGGTGGAGCACGATGGCGCCCATCACCTGGACGTCGAAGTGGCGCTGGCCGATGGTGCGCCGGGCCGCCTCGCGCACGCAGGCGAAGGCCTCCGGGAGGAGGTCGTCCAGGCTCTCACCGTCAGCCAGGCGCCGCTTGAACCCGCCGGTCTTGGCCCCCAGCTCGACGTCGGAGAGGCCTTCGACCTCGGGCTCGAGGCCGGCGACGAGCTGCGCGAGCTCCTCCAGGCGCCGCAGCTTGCGGCCCTCGCCGAGGGAGGTGATCCTGCTGATGACCAAGGGCAGCCCCCACGGGGACCTCGGGGTACGCCACCGATTGTAGCGGAGGGGTCCCGGGAGCCCGGTGGCCGCCGAGGTCCCGCCCCGCTCAGGTGATCTCGATCATCTTCTCCCGGACGGCGTAGACGACCGCCTCCATTCGGGAGTGGAGCTGGAGCTTCTCCAGGATGTTGCGGATGTGGTTCTTCACCGTGTTCTCCGAGATGAACAGCCGCCTGGCGATCTCCCGGTTGCCAAGACCCTGGGCCACGAGCTGGAGGACCTCCAGCTCCCGCTGGGTGAGCCTGGGGCCCGGCACCGGGGGCCGTGCCGCCTGCCTGGTCATGCTGGCGAACTCGGAGAGGAGCTTGGAGGCCATGGCCGGGGAGATGCGGGACTGCCCACCCCACACGGAGCGGATGGCGTCCGCGACCTCCTCCGCGGGGAGGTCCTTCAGCAGGTAGCCGGCGGCCCCAGCCCTGATCGCCTCGTACAGGTCGGCCTCCTCGTCGGAGATGGTGAGCATGAGGATCTTGCAGTGGGGCAGGAGGTCCTTGATCTGGCGGGTGGCCTCGATCCCGGAGCGACGAGGCATCCGGATGTCCATGAGGACGACGTCGGGCATCAGCTCCTGGGCCCGCTCGACGGCCTCGGCCCCGTCGGAGGCCTCCCCGACCAGCTCCAGGTCGTCCTCTCCGGCCAGCACCGTCTCGAGGCCCCGCCGGAACAGGGCGTGGTCGTCCACGACCATGACCCGGATCCTGTCGGGCTCTCCCTCGCGCTCGGCCCCGCTGCCCACCGGCCCCGACCCGCTACGCCTGCTCTTCTCCCCCGCCCGTCGCGGATTGTAGACGATCGGCCGCGGCCCGCCGCCTCCATCGCCCGTGGTGGTCCCGGAGCTGTCGCTCCAGCCGGTCCGCGACCCCATCGAGGGCGGCCTCCACATCGCGGCCCTCGGCATGGGCCCGGAAGGTCCTCCGGGGGATCCGGAGGGCCACCTCCACCCGCTTCGTGCCGTCCAGCCGGGGGTTGTGCTCGGCGATCACTTCCACCTCGGCCCGGATGGCCCTCGGCTCGATGCGCGCCAGCCGCGAGAGCTTCCGCTCGGCGGACGCCCGCATCTGGTCGGTGAGCTCGATCCCCCGTGCCTTCACCGTCAGCTCCATGGCTCCTCCCGGCTCGGCGGGTCAGCGCCCGGCGGCACCGCCCCGCCGGGCTCCCTCGGTGGACGCGCTCCGGCGACCCCGGGACGCGCGAGAGGGCCCCCGCCCGGCTGACCTGGTCTTTGCCCCCACACTCGCCTGCTGAGGGGGTCGCCGCCCAAGGGGCGACTTAGCTCCTTCTCCCGGTCCGGGACTCCCGGCCGGGGCAGGGCTTACATCTAAACCGCACCATGCTCAGCGACCAAGGGTCACCTTACGT
>CAYVCH010000140.1:0-6492 GCA_964449755.1 uncultured Actinomycetes bacterium | reverse complement strand
CGACAGCACCCTGACCAGGCCTTTTGCTTCTCGCGATGTCAAACATGGGCTAGCGTCGCCGGCGGCGGCCGAGCAGGGCGAGGGCCGCTCCCAGGGCGGCGCCCAGGGCCGCGGCCTGGGGCAGTCCGAGGAGGACCCTTCCGCCGCTCTCCACGGTGACCCGCGGCGACAGCAGCGCCCCCACCACCGCGCCGGGGCCGATCCGGGCGTCGCCCATGGCCGCGATCACGCCCGAGCCGGCACGCTCGAGGCGCACGTCGCCCCCGGCGAGGACCGGCCCGCACCCGCCCTGGCGGAGGGACAGTCCCCCGGCAGCCACCACCGGCCCGCAGCCCCCCGTTCGAGGGAGACGCTGCCGGCCGCGACGACAGGCCCGCATCCGCCGAACTCCAGCCGGACGTTGCCCCCCGTGACCAGGGCGGCCGTGGCCTCCATCCGCAGGGACGCGTCGCCGGCGCGCCCCAGACCGATGAGCGACCCCTCCACCCTGGCCTGGCCTGCCGCCAGGGATCCGATGACCCTGCCGCCGGACGTGTCCATGGCGCACCTCCCGGGTCCCGTCGCCCGATCCTATCTGGGCCGGCCCGGGGGTTCGGGTCCCCGGGGCCATCGGGCCCCGCGCCGGGGCTATGCTGGGAACCGTCGGCCGTCGTCGCGGGCCGCGCCGGGCGCCGTGGCTGACGGTCGGGGGGCGCTTAGCTCAGCGGGGAGAGCGCCGCCCTTACAAGGCGGAGGTCGGAGGTTCGAGCCCTCCAGCGCCCACCGGGGACCGCGGGCCGTGGGGAGCCCGCGGGAAGGAAACGACGAGGTCACCCCAGCCCCGGGGATCCGGAACGAGACGGACTCCTTCACGCCCCCGTAGGGGGATCCGCCGGGACGTCCCGGCCCTTGGGCGCCCGGCCCCAGCGCCGTCGGACCCGGCCGACGGTCAGGCGACGGGCCGCACGTTGGCGGCCTGGGGGCCCTTCTGGCCCTGGACCACGTCGTACTCGACCCGCTGCCCCTCCTCGAGGTTGCGGTACCCCTCGCCGACGATGGCGCTGAAGTGCACGAACACGTCGGCGCCGCCGTCGTCGGGGGTGATGAAGCCGAAGCCCTTGTCCGGGCTGAACCACTTCACGGTTCCGACCGCCATGGCGATCCCTCCTTGGTCACACCGCGTTCTTGGCGTCCCGGCCGCCGCGGTCCCGGCCGGTCGGAGGGAATCGCTCGAGCAGCAGACTGCGATCGGTACCCTCGCCCACAGCCTAGCAGGCTTCGACGCGGGGCTGCAGGGGGGCTCGCCCGTCCCGGACGGGGGCGGCGGTGTCGGTCGTCCGGACGCCGCCGCCGGCTTCCCGTACAGTGGGGGAATGCCGGACAGCGCCGGGAAGCGGAACCGCCGGGTGGTGAAGGCGAGGAAGGCGGCCGCCCGCGAGGAGCGACGGGTGGCCCGGAGGGAGCGGCGGGCTGCCCGGGCCGCGGGTCCGGGCGTGAGCCCGAGTGCGGAGCCCGTGGTCCGCTGGCCCACCCGGGACGGGGGGCCCCTGGCGGAACCCGCCGACGAGCCGGCGGCCGGGCTGCCCCCGTAGGCCAGTCCCCACCCGGAGGCCGGCCCCCACCGGAGGCCGCGCCGCCCGGCCACGACCACCGGAGGGGGACGGCGCGACGGGCTCAGGGGTGGCCCGCCTGTTCGAGGCGGCGCCGGTCCCTGGTCTCCAGCTGGAAGGTACTGTGCTCGATGTCGAAGTCGTCGGCGAGACAGGCCGAGAGGCAGTCCAACACCTCAGCCGGGTCACTGCCGTCCTCCAGCACCACGTGGGCCGAGACGACGTTCAAACCGCTCGTGAGGGTCCACACGTGCAGGTCGTGGGCGTCGGCCACCCCGGGGGTCTCCAGGATGTGGCGGCGCACCTCGGTCAGGTCCACCCCCCGGGGGGCGGCCTGGAGGAGCACGTTCACCGCCTCCTTCAGCAGGTGCAAGGTGCGGGGCACGATGAAGAGCGCGATCAGGGCGGAGGCGATGGCATCGGCCTGCCGGTACCCGGTGAGGGCGATGACGGCGGCGGCGGCGACGACGGCCGCGGAGCCGAGGAGGTCCCCGAGGACCTCCAGGTAGGCGCCGCGCAGGTTCAGGCTCTCCCGCTGCCCTTGCCGGAGGAGCCACAGGGAGAGCCCGTTGGCGGCCATCCCTGCCGTCGCCACCCCGAGCATGAGGCCGCCAGCGATGTCCCGCGGCTCGCGGAAACGCTGCCAGGCCTCGGAAAGGACGAGGCCCGCCACGCCGAACAGCAGCATCCCGTTGGCCACGGCGGCCAGGATCTCCACCCGGTACCAGCCGTACGTGCGCTCGGGGGGCGCGGGGCGCCGGGCCAGCCAGATGGCGAACAGGGCCAGGGAGAGGCCGGCAACGTCGGCCAGCATGTGCCCCGCGTCGGCGAGCAGGGCCAGGCTGCCCGACAGGAGCGCCCCGACCACCTCGACGACGAGGAACGTGAGGGTGATACCGAGGACCGCGGCGAGGCGCCCCCGGTAGCGGAAGGACGCCGAGGCCGGGGGTCCGGTCACGGGGGGCCCGTTTCGGGGCTGGAGGGGGAGGGTCGATCCATGGCCTCCAGTATGCTTCGTCAGCAGCCCCGGTCTCGCAGCTCAGCAGTCCGGCCCGGGCCGCCGCCATCGGGCACCGGCGGCTGGTCCAGCTCGATGGGGAGCCAGCCGCGGTCCACGACGGCCCGCCCTCCGGCCATCTCGTGCGAGGATAGCCTCGCCCTGGACGCCCTCGGCGGGCCCGGGCAGGATGGGTCAGGTGACGGAAGGTCGGACGTGGTGGCGCCGGGGCTCACGCGGGCCCCGTCTCCCGGCGGATCCAGTCCAGGTACGCGGGATGCCCCGCCGTGATGGGCACCGCCGTGACCTCGGGCAGCTCGTAGGGATGCCGCTCGACGAGGGCCCGCTCCAGGTCGGGGTAGGCGGCGGCCGTGGTCTTCGCGACGACGAGCCACTCCGCGGCCCGCTCCACCTGGTCCCGCCACCGGTACGTGCTGGTGATGGGCCCCAGGACCTGCGCGCAGGCGGCGAGGCGCGCCTCCACCAGGTGGGAGGCGAGGCCCTCGGCCGTCTCCCTGCCGCCCACCGTCGTCAGCACCTGCAGGCATCCCGTCTCCACGTCGAGGCACCCCCTTTGCCGGCGCGGTCCGCCCACCTAGCCCCTCCGGCCCGTGAGCCTAGCCGACCCCAGGCCCCGGCCGATGGCCCCCCGGATATACTGTCTTGACGTTGAGAGATCTGCGGAAGCCGCAGGGTGGACGCCGAGGAAAGGCCGCCGGGCGCCGTCCGGCGCGGGTCGCCGTCGACATCGGGGGCACCTTCACCGACCTGGTCCTGCTCTCGGGTGGGCGGGTGGCGGGGAGCGCCAAGGTCCTCACCACCCCGGCCGATCCCTCGGAAGCCGTGGAGGAGGGCGTCGTCCGGCTCCTCGGACAGGTCGCGCCCGAGGAGGTGGCGGAGGTGGTGCACGGGACGACTCTGGTGGCCAACGCCCTCATCGAGCGGAGGGGCGCCACGACGGCCCTCCTCGCCACCCGGGGCTTCCCGGACGTGCTCACCATCCGCCGGGAGCTCCGCTACGACCTCTACGACCTGTTCCTGGAGATGCCCGAGCCCCTGGTCCCACGGCGGCTGCGCTTCGAGGTGGGCGAGCGGGTCCTCGCCGACGGCTCCGTGGACGCCCCCCTCGACCCGGACGAGGTCCGCCGGATCGCCCGCCGCCTGGTCCGGGCCGGGGTGGAGGCGGTGGCGGTGGCGCTCCTGCACTCCTACCGCAACCCCGAGCACGAGCGGGCCGTCGGGCGGATCCTCCAGCAGGAGCTGCCGGGGCTCTTCGTCTCCCTGTCGAGCGAGGTCTGCCCAGAGCTCGGCGAGTACGCCCGCACCTCCACGACCGCCGCCAATGCCTACGTCCTGCCGCTGGTGGCCCGCTACCTGGAGATGCTCCGCAAGCGCCTGGACGCCCTCGGCCTGCGCTCGCCCCTGCGGATCATGCTCTCCACCGGGGGCGGTGGGGTGGCCGGGCTGGACACGGCCCGGCGGTTCCCCGTGCGGCTGCTGGAGTCGGGGCCGGCGGCGGGGGCCGTCGCCGCCGGCTTCTGGGGGGCCCGGGCGGGGGAGCGGGACGTCCTCGCCTTCGACATGGGCGGCACCACGGCCAAGGCCTGCCTCATCGAGGGGGGCGTGCCCATGGTGGCCCGGGAGTTCGAGGCGGCCCGGGTCTACCGGTTCATCCGCGGCAGCGGGCTGCCGGTGCGGGTGCCCGTCGTCGACCTCATCGAGATCGGCGCGGGCGGGGGCAGCATCGCGCGGGTGGGTCCCTTCGGGCTCCCCAAGGTGGGGCCGGAGAGCACCGGGGCCGACCCCGGGCCCGCCTGCTACGGCCGCGGGGGGACCCACCCCACGGTCACCGACGCCGACCTCGTCCTCGGCTACCTGAACCCCGAGTTCTTCCTGGGCGGGGAGATGTCGCTCGACTCGCGGGCCGCCCGGGAGGCCCTGGGAGCGCTGGGGCGGGGGCTCGGGCTCTCGGTGGAGGAGGCGGCGGCCGCCGTCCACCGGGTGGTGAACGAGAACATGGCGAGCGCGGCCCGCATGCACGCCGTCGAGCGGGGCCGCGACCTCCGCCGGTTCGCCCTGGTCGCCACCGGCGGGGCCGGCCCTGTCCACGCCTGGGGGGTGGCCCGGTCCCTCGGCATCCGCCGACTGGTGTTCCCGCCCTCCGCGGGCGTGGCCTCGGCCTTCGGCATGCTGACCGCCGCCCCCGGGTTCGAGCTCGCCCGCAGCCTCCCGGCCGCCGTCTCGGAGACCCCTTGGCGGGAGGTGCGCCGGGCCATCGGCGAGCTGGTGCGGGAGGGCAGTCGTCAGCTTGCCGCCAGCGGGGTGCCGCGCGGGGAGGTCCGGGTCGAGCTCGCCGCCGACGTGAAGCACCGGGGTCAGGGGGAGACGGTGACGGTGGAGCTGGGGGAGGGCCTCGGGCCCCGGCCGGCCGAGCGGGTGGAGGAGGCCTTCGCGGCCACCTACACGCGTCTGTACGGCCGTCGCCCCCCCGGTGTGGAGGCGGAGGTCGTGACCTGGCGGGTGCGCCTCACCGGGCCCCTGCCGCGCATTGCCGTGCGGGCCGTCGGCGGCCGGGGCAGCGCGCGGAAGGGGCGCCGCCCCGCCTGGTTCGCCGAGGCCGGCCGGTTCCTCGAGGCCGAGGTCCACGACCGCTACCGCCTCGGCCCCGGCACCAGCCTCCGGGGCCCGGCGGTGGTGGAGGAGCGGGAGTCCACCGTGGTCCTGGGGCCGGGGGCCGTGGGCACCGTGGACGCCGCCGGGAACCTGGAGGTGGAGGTCAGGTGAGGACCCGGCCCACCCTGGACCCCGTCACCCTGGAGATCCTCTGGAGTCGGCTGGTCACGGTCACCAACGAGCAGGCCGCGGCGCTCCAGCGGACCTCGTTCACCCCGATCGTCCGGGAGTCCGGGGACCTCTCGGCGGCGGTCTTCGACGTCCGGGGCCGGATGCTCGCCCAGGCCGTCACGGGCACCCCCGGCCACATCAACTCCCTGGCCACCTCCATGGTCCACTTCCTCGAGGCCTTCCCCCCCGAGACCCTGCGCCCGGGCGACGTCCTCATCACCAACGACCCCTGGAAGACCTCGGGGCAGCTGAACGACCTGTCGGTGGTGACCCCGGTGTTCCGCAAGGGCCGGCTCGTGGGGTTCTTCGGCAACACCTGCCACGCCATGGACATCGGGGGCCGGGGGCTCTCGGCCGATGCGACCGAGGTGTTCGAGGAGGGCCTCCACATCCCGATCACGAAGCTCTACGACCGGGGCCGGCCGAACGAGGAGCTGCTGCGGATCCTCGCCGCCAACGTCCGGGCGCCCGACGAGGTGCTCGGCGACGTCCACGCCCAGGTGGCCGGCAACCAGGTGGGAGCCGACCGGCTCCTGGCCTACTTGGAGGACTTCGGCCTGCCCGACCTGGAGGACCTGGGGGAGGAGATCCTCTCCCGCTCCGAGCGGGCCATGCGGGAGGCCATCGCCGCCCTGCCCGACGGCGACTACGAGAGGGTCATCCACACCGACGGCATCGACGAGCCGCTCACGATCACCTGCACGGTGAAGGTCCGGGGCGACGAGATCGTCGTGGACTACACCGGGAGCTCCCCCCAGGTCGAGCGGGGGATGAACGTCGTGCTCAACTACACCGCGGCCTACACGAGCTACGCCCTGAAGTGCGCCATCTCCCCGGAGGTGCCCCACAACGACGGGAGCTTCCGCCCCGTGCGGACCGTGGCCCCGGAGGGCTCGATCCTGAACCCCCGCTTCCCGGCGGCCGTCGCCGCCCGCCACATCGTGGGGCACTTCCTGCCCCACGCGGTCTTCGGCGCGCTCGCGCAGGTGATCCCGGACCGGGTCCTCGCCGAGGGGGCGGGGAACATCTGGCTCACCACGGTCCGGGGCGCGGGGCGGGACC
>CAYVCH010000139.1:0-6507 GCA_964449755.1 uncultured Actinomycetes bacterium | reverse complement strand
AGAGGCAGTGCTGGGTCCGGTCCACCGAGACCCAGACCGAGCAGAACAGGTCCCAGTCGGTGTTGTCGAGGAGCCACTCGGAGGCGCGGATCCGCTTGGCGGTCACCTCCCGGGCCTCGTCGAGGTAGGCGTCCGGCCGGTTCCGGAACGTGGTCCAGGACATGCCGTTGATCGGCCACGGAACTCCGGCACGGGCGAGCAGCCGCTCCAGCTCCGGCGGGTGGGTGAAGGTCCGGCCCTTCGGCAGCACCCCCCCGGCCACGACCCGCCCCCGGATGTCGGGGGGCGGGAACATGAGCGGCACGTCGACGTAGATGCCGGTCTTCCCGGCCGCCGACAGGTCCTCGACGAAGGTACGCTCCCGGATCGACCGGTACGTGACCGGATAGTGCCGGTGCGTCCCGGGCACACGCTCCAGGATGTCGTAGACGCCGTGGTCCGCCGGGTCCACTCCGGTGAGGAAGGACGGCCAGGCCGCCCAGGAGTGGGTGGGGAGGGTCGAGCGCAGCACCGCCCGGTGCCCCCGGCCGATCAAAGCCTGGAGGTTGGGCAGGTCCCCCCCCTCGAGCAACGGGTCCAGGATGCGCCAGTCGGCGCCGTCCCACCCGATCAGTAGTACCCGGCCCATGGGCGCGCCCTCCAGCTGCGGCCTCGGAACCCGGCAGTCTACCGGAGCCGGGCCGCCCCCCCGCCCCGGTGCCCGGAGGGCCCCCGGGGTGCAGGTGGACCCCGACGCCCTGGTCCGTGCCGCACGGCCCTCCGGCGGGCCGCCCCGTGACCGCCGCCCGTGTCACGCGGGGCCCGCCGGCCTACCGGCCACCGCGGTGCCGGCGGCGGTCGGACCGCCGGACCAGGCGAAGAGGTCGGTCACCCGGGCCAGCGCCGGGTCCGAACCGTAGACGAGGAGCGCGAGCATCGCGCCGTACACGGGCAGGTGCCCGATCAGCTCCTCGGCCCCCAGGAAGAACAGGGTCGCGTTGAAGGGGACCCCCGCCACGATCACCGCGACCTGAGCCAGGGTGCCCGAGATGATGAGGAGACCGAACAACAGCTCGACGGCACCGGCCACCCGGACGAAGGCCGCATCGCCGACGTCGAACCCGACGGTCCGGAGGAGGTTGAAGGCCGGGAACCGCTGCAGGAAGGCGACGGCCAGGGCCGGGCGGGCGAGCTTCTCGGTGAGGGCCAGGACGATCAGGGCTCCGCCGACGAGGAGCCGCAGCCAGGCCACCGCCCGGGCGACCCCGGTCGGCTCGGTGCTGGCCGCCCCCCACCGGTCCCGTCCCGGCGGGAGCAGGGCGAGGAACAGCGCGATGCCCAGAAGGTCCATGCGCTCCAGGACCGGGACGACCCCGTAGACGGCCATCCCCAGGGGGCCCGCCGCGGCCACCAGCACGGCGGCCCCCCGGACCCGGAACCCGCTGATGAGCCACACCCCCAGGAGCCCCTCGGCGGCCCGCAGCGCCGCCCCCGCCGCCCCCGGGGGCAACGCCAGGGCGGGCGCCAGGTAGCTGCTCCGGGCGGCCTGGGCCAGAAGGGACACGCCGGCATGGACCGCCAGGAGTCTCGGCACCCAAGGGGCCAGCCGGCTGGCGGGCCGGAGGAACGGGAGCTCCGGCCGGGCCAGCCGCCGCCCCACCACCCGCCAGGCGAGGGCCACGACGACGGCCACGGCCACGAGCCCGAGGGAGGCTGGCTGGAGCAGGAACGCCCAGTCGTAGGGGGGGCGCTCGTCGGTGAACCAGGTCTCGTGGGCGACGACCGACGGGAGCACGACGCGCGACGCCGCCTCAGCGGCGGCCGCAGGCGCAGGTCCCGCCGCAGGCGCAGCCGCCGGACCCCGAGGCCTGGCCGCCGGGGACGCCGGCGAAGGTCGAGATGAGCCGGGTCACCCGCCGCCCGCCACAGGAGGGGCAGGCCGGCACCGCCGGCGAGGACGGGAGCAGCCGCTCGAAGCGGGCGCCGCACTGCCCGCAGGCGAACTCGTAGATGGGCATCGGCCTTGAGTCTAGCCGCCTCCCGCCCGGCCGGGCCCCCGCGTATGCTTCGGCCGTGGGCCTCGTCCGGCTGTCGCAACCCGTCGAGCCCCTGACGGCCCCCGCCCTGGTGGTGGCCTTCGACGGGTGGGTGGACGCCGCGGCGGCCAGCACCACCGCGGCCGCCCAGATTGCCGGCGACGGCGAGGCCATCGCCGCCTTCGACGCCGACGCCCTCTACGACTACCGGGCCCGGCGGCCGGTCCTGGACATCGTCGACGGGACCCTCACCGATCTCACCTGGCCGGCCCTCACGGTCCGACGAAACCGGATCGGCGGCCGGGACCTGCTCGTGCTCTCCGGCCCGGAGCCCGACTTCCGGTGGCAGGAGCTGGGGCAGGACGTCCTGGACCTGTGCCTGCGCCTCGGCGTCGTCGAGTGGGTGAGCCTGGGCTCCATCCCCGCCGCCGTCCCCCACACGCGGCCCGTCCCGGTCCTGGCCACCGCCTCCAAGCCGGGGCTCCTCCCGGAGGGCCAGCAGCCCGGGCCGCCGGGGCTCCTCCGGGTGCCGTCGGCGGCGCTGAATGCCCTGGAGAAGGCCGCCATCGAGGGTGGGGTCCCGGCCGTGGGCTTCTACGCCCAGGTCCCCCACTACCTGGGGGGACAGTACCCGGCCGCCGCCATCGCCCTGCTGGAGCACGCCGGCAGGCACCTGGGGGTCGAGCTGCCCCTGGGCAACCTCCCCGAGGAGGCCATGGCGCAGCGAGCCCGGCTCGACGCCGCCGTGGCCGCCGACGCCGAGACCCGGGCCTACGTCGAACGTCTGGAGCAGCTCGTCGGCGACGACCGGGTCCCCACCGGCGACGAGCTGGCCGCCGAGATCGAGCGGTTCCTCCAGCAGCGTGGCGACGGTCGGGACCAGCCCTCCATCGAAAGCGGCTGAGGCCGACCCCCACCCGACGCCGTCGCCCCGGTCGGAGCCGAGCGTTCCGCAGTTGACGGCCGGGCCCCCGGCGTGTATATAGCGTACCGATATATCCGACCGACATATCCGTTCGACACATTCGGAGACGCTCGGTGCTCGAGCTCGCGATCCTGGGGCTGCTGAAGGAGCGGTCCATGCACGGCTACCAGCTCTCGAAGCGCCTCACGGACACGCTGGGCGGGTTCTGGCGGGTCTCCTACGGCACCCTGTACCCGACCCTGCGGCGGCTCGAGCGCAGCGGGGCCGTCGAGAAGGTCTTCTCCGAGGACGCCGTGGGACGCCGCAAGAACGTCTACCGGATCACCGAGGCCGGGGAGGAGCTGTTCTTCCGCCTGCTCCAGGAGGGTAGCCGGGAGACCCCGGAGGACACGCGCTTCCGGATCCGCCTCGCCTTCTTCAAGTACCTGGCCCCCGACACCCGCATCCGCCTGCTGGAGCGACGGCGCGCCTATCTGGAAGAGCGGCTGTCCGCCATCCGCAGCCGGCTGGAGGCGACGCGTGAACGGTTCGACACCTACACGCTGTCCCTCATGGAGCACGGACAGACCGCCACCCAGCAGGACATCGCCTGGCTGGACGAGCTCATCCGGGCGGAGCGGCGCCGAGCCGCCGACCCCGGCGGGCCGTCCCGGCGACGGGGAGCGCGTCGGGGGCCCCACTGAGAAAGGAGCGCACCTCATGAGCAAGGTTCGCCTCGCCATCGTCGGGGTGGGGAACTGCGCCTCGTCGCTCGTGCAGGGGCTCGAGTACTACCGGGAGGCTCCCAGCGACGAGCGCGTCCCGGGCCTGATGCACGCCACCGTCGGCCCCTACCACGTCTCGGACATCGAGGTGGTGGCCGCCTTCGACGTCGACGCCAAGAAGGTCGGCAGGGACCTGGCCGAGGCCATCTTCACGGCTCCCAACAACACCGTCCGCTTCGCCGACGTGCCCCCCACGGGGGTCGTCGTGCAGCGGGGGGTGACCCTGGACGGCCTGGGCCGCTACTACCGGGAGGTCATCGAGGAGTCGGACCTGCCGGAGGTGGACGTGGCCGCCGCCCTGCGGGAGGCGGGGGCCGAGGTCGTGGCCTGCTACCTGCCGGTGGGGAGCGAGCAGGCCGTGCGCCACTACGCCCAGGCCGCCATCGACGCCGGCTGCGCCTTCGTCAACTGCCTGCCGGTGTTCATCGCCTCCGACCGGGAATGGGCGGCGAAGTTCGCCCGGGCCCGCCTCCCCGTCGTCGGCGACGACATCAAGAGCCAGGTGGGGGCCACCATCGTCCACCGGGTGCTGGCCAAGCTCTTCGAGGACCGCGGCGTCGTCCTGGAGCGCACGTCCCAGCTGAACTTCGGCGGGAACATGGACTTCCGCAACATGCTCGAGCGGGAGCGGCTGGCCTCGAAGAAGGTCTCCAAGACCCAGGCCGTCACGTCCCAACTCTCGCAGGACATCGGCCCCGACAACATCCACATCGGTCCCTCCGACTACGTCCCGTGGCTCGAGGACCGCAAGTGGGCCCACATCCGCCTGGAGGGCCGCGAGTTCGGGGGGGTCCCGCTCTCGATCGAGCTGAAGCTCGAGGTCTGGGACAGCCCCAACTCCGCCGGGGTGGCCATCGACGCCATCCGCTGCGCGAAGCTCGCGCTGGACCGGGGCATCGGCGGCCCCCTCATCGGTCCCTCCGCCTACTTCATGAAGTCTCCCCCGGTGCAGTTCTCCGACGAGGCCGCCCGGGAGATGGTGGAGGGGTTCATCCTGGGGACCGGGGAGCCGGGCGACGCCGACTGGACGGCTTTCTTCGACACCCAGCGGGCATAGGTCGCGAGGGCACCGCGGCCAGGTGACCGGCGGAGCCGACCGGCCTCCCGTGAAGGGGGCCCTGACCCGGGCCCGGGAGGCCCTCCGCAGCCCCGACTTCCGCCGCCTCTTCGCCGTCCGGGTGGTGAGCCAGTCGGCCGACGGGCTGTTCCAGGCCGCCCTGGTGGCCTCGGTCGTCTTCGCCCCCGAGCAGCAGGCCACCATGGTCGGGTTCGCCAAGGCCACGGCCGTCGTCTCCGTGCCCTTTTCCGTCATCGGACCCTTCACCGGCGTCTTCATCGACCGGTGGTCCCGGCGGCGGATCCTGGTCGTGGCGCCGTGGCTCAGGGCGGCCCTGGTCCCCCTGGTCCTCCTCGACGCCGTGGACCAGGCGGTCCCCTTCTACCTGGGCGCCCTGTGGGTGTTGTCGGTCAACCGGTTCTTCCTGGCCACGGCCGCCGCGGTGGTGCCGCGGCTGGTCCCCACCGAGGACCTGCTGGTGGCCAACTCCGTGGCCACCGTGGGGGGCACGCTGTCGCTGCTCGCCGGGGTCTTCGTCGGGGGCATCGCCGTCGACCTGGCCGGGCCCGTGCCGGCCATCGCGGCCACCGCGGCGATGTGGGCCTCCGCCTCCGTCATCGCGTCGCAGATCCGCACCTCCCTCACGCCCCTCCGCCTCCCCGAGGCCCCCCTCCGCCACGAGCTGCAGCGGGTGGCCCGGGAGTTCGCGGACGGCGCCCGCCACCTGGCCGCCACGCCCAGGGCCCTGGGGCCCATCACCTCCATCACCCTGGACCAGATGGGCCAGGGCGTCGTCCTGGTCTTCTCGCTCTTCGTGTTCCGGGACATGTTCCGGGAGGGCGTGGGCTCCTTCTCCTGGCTCATCGGGTCCGGCGCCGTCGGCGTCCTCGTCGGGCTGTCCACCGCGGGCAAGCTGGAGGAGCGGCTGTCCAAGGAGCGCATCGTGGCCCTGGGGTTCCTCCTCGGCGGCCTGGTCGTCCTGGCCGTCTCCTTCGCCATCACCCCGCTCACGGTGCTGCTGGCCAGCTTCTTCGTTGGCCTCACCTTCGCGTGGAAGAAGGTGCCGGTGGACACGATGGTCCAGGAGTCCATCCCCGACGCCTACCGGGGGCGCGTGTTCGCCGTCTACGACGTCGCCTACAACCTGTCCCGGCTGGTCGCGGCCATCCTCGCCATCCCGATGCTCTCCACCCTCGGGCTGGAACGGTCCGTGGCGGCCGTCGGGCTGGTCTTCCTCCTGTGGGCTCCGGCCCTCCCGGCCTGGGTGCGTCGCGCTCCCGAGGTCGCGCTCCGCTTCTACGAAGGGGCCCGGGCCGAGGAGTGGCCTCGCGCCGTCGTCTGGGGCGGCGTGGAGGAGTCCGTCGAGGTCCTGCGCTCGTGGCGGGAGGAACGCGACGGCCGGCGGCTCCTGTGCTTCCGGCTGGCCCTCCAGGACGGCACCGTCATCGAGGTCTCCAGGCCCGAGCCCCGGGGCCCCTGGCGCCTGGACCGCGAGCTTCCTCCCTAGGCCCACGACCGAGGAGCGGTGCTGCGCTGACGCCCTGGCCCAACCGTCCCGCGGGCACCGCCCGACCGCGTGGCCCCGGAGGCCGCCTCCGGGTCGCGGCCCTCGGCAAGAAGGGCCGCATTACGGCGCTGATGAAAGACCTGGGCGCCATGTCGCCCGACGAACGCAAAGCGGCCGGTCAGCGGCTCAACCTTCTGAAGGATGAAGTCGCCGCCGCGCTCGATGCGTTCGTCGCCGCC
>CAYVCH010000138.1:0-6538 GCA_964449755.1 uncultured Actinomycetes bacterium | reverse complement strand
ACGCCAAGCTCCGCAAGGCCCTCCAGATCGAGCTCAAGGCCCTCCAGGAGGAGGTCGGGATCACCTTCATCTACGTGACCCACGACCAGGAGGAAGCCCTGACGATGTCCGACCGGATCGCCGTGATGGGGAGTGGCCGGGTGGAGCAGGTCGGGCCTCCCAGCGAGGTCTACGAGCAGCCGGCCACTGCCTACGTCGCGGACTTCCTGGGGGTGTCGAACCTGGTGACGGCCACCGGCCACGGGCCCGACCCCCGGGGGCGCTGCCGCGTCCGCCTGGGGGACTTCGAGCTGCTGGCCGGCCAGGGTGACACCGACGCCCGGGGCGACGTGCGGGTCTGCATCCGGCCGGAGCGGGTCGCGCTGGAGGAGCAGGGGACCACCGGGGAGAACCGCCTGCCGGGCATGGTGGAACGGGTCGTCTACGTCGGGGCCACCGTGCAGGTCATCGTCCACCTGGCCCCGGGTCAGACCATCCAGGCCTGGGTCCCCAACCGGGGGCAGGACCTCCCCTGGCGGCAGGGGACCCCGGTGGTCGTCCACCTTCCCGCCGACGCCCTCCGGGTCCTCCTCCACGTCGCAGAGGGGGAGCCGGTCCCTGCGGAGGTCGCTCGGGCCGGGGCCGCCGCCGGCTGAGCTCCTCGCCTAGAACTCCCACCGGGACAGGGACTCGATCCCCCCGGCCGCGTGGGGGTCCCGGCGGCGGAAGGCCCGGAGGGAGAGCCCGGCCAGGGTCACGGCGAGGAGCGTGGCGAACAACATGATGCTCGCCAGCGCGTTCAGGGCCGGGGAGGGCGCGAGGCGCGCCGTCGAGTACAGGCGCACCGGGATGGTCACGCTGCTTTGGCCGCTCACCAGGAACTGGCTGATGACGAAGTCGTCGATGGAGATGGCGAAGACGATGGCGAAGCTGGCGAAGATGGCCGGCGCGAGCATGGGCAGGAGCACCCGGCGGATGGCGTCCAGCTGGGAGGCCCCCAGGTCCATGGCCGCCTCCTCGTACTCCTTGCCGATGGCAAACAGCCGACCCCGCACCACGATGACGACGAAGGAGATGGAAAACGTGACGTGTCCCAGGAACTGGGCCCAGGTCCCGAAGGGGACGAACGGGTACATGTAGGCGAACACCAAGAACAGGGCCACGCCCATCACGATCTCCGGGGTGACGAGGGGGAACAGCATGAGGAAGTTGGCTGGCTTGGCGCCGCGCCCCCGCCACCGCGCCAGGCCGATGGCGAGGGCCACGCCGATGGGGGTGGCCACGACCATGGTGAGGGTCGCCAGGCGCAGGCTCTGCTCGAGGGCCAGCCGGAGGGACGGGTCGTGGAGGACCGAGAACTCCGGGTCCTGGAAGTACCACCGCCAGGAGAACCCTTGCCAGACGCTCCGGGAGCGGCCGGCGTTGAAGGAGAACTGGACGGCGACGGCCACCGGCAGCAGGGACCACAGGATGTAGCCCAGGGTGAACAGCAGGAGCAGCCGCGGCTGGCCCCAGGGGTTGGCGAGCCACCCTCGCAGGCGGGCGACCAGGGGGGCAGGCGGTGCGGCGACCCGCGGCGCCGCGGCGACCCCGGCCTTCACGCCCTCGCCTCCCGGGTCGCCCGGGCCACGCTCACCAGGTAGTAGGCCATGAGGACCGCCACGAAGAGCATCAGCACGACGGTGAGGGCGGCGCCCTTCCCGCCCGCGCTGGTGCTGGACAGGACGAAGAGGCTGATGTCGTTGCCGATCATCCGGGTCCTGGGCGAGCCCGACAGCAGGTCCGGCGTGTAGTAGTCGCCGAACATCGGCAGCATGATGATGACCGTGCCGGCCAGGATCCCCTGCCTGGACAGGGGGAGGGTCACCCGGAGGAAGGCCCGGAACGGGCTCGCCCCCAGGTCCCGGGCGGCCTCCAGGACGCTCCGGTCGATGCGGTCCAGGGCCGCGTACAGGGGCAGGATGAACCAGGGGATGTAGCCGTAGACGAGGCCGAGGATCACCGTCTCGTGCCGGCCGGCCAGCCAGTTCCTGGGCTCCCGGAGCAGCCCCAGGGTCATGAGGAGGCTGTTCACCTGCCCCTCGGGATCCAGGAGGTTCACCCAGGCCAGCATCCGCATGAGGTAGTTGATCCAGAACGGGGCCAGCATGAGCAGCAGGAACAGGGCCCGGTATCGTCCGGCCCGCCGGGCGACGAAGTAGCTGACGGGGTACCCGACGAGGATGCACAGGGCTGTCGCCACCGCCACGTAGGCGATGGTCCGCAGGAACGTTCCGGCCAGGGGCCCCCCGAAGATGTCGCGGAACACCTCGAGGAAGCTCGAGGGGTCCCAGTAGTAGGGGTTGAACTCGGGCTCGGCCGACAGGAAGATCGGGTGGATCCGTCCCATGGCCACCGAGAGGACCGCGTAGAAGGGCGCCAGGAACAGGATGAGGAGCCAGGCGACCCCGGGGGCCGCCAGGGCCTTCCAGATCCAGGGGCGCTCGCCGACCACCCCACCGAGATCCCGGGCCTCAGCGGCCACGTCCCGGCCCCCTCCTCCGGCGCCGCGGCGGGCGTCCCGGCCCGGGACCGGATATGGCCCGGCGGCCAGGGACGCCTAGCCCGCCTGCACCTTCGACCACGCCTCCAGCCACAGGGCCTCCTGCTCCGACCTGATCTGCCGGGGGATCACCCCCCGCGGGTGCTCGAAGTCCTCCGGCCGCACGATGGCCGAGCTCAGCCACTCGGGCACCAAGCCGGCGGCCACCAGGGAGTCGGGGTCCAGCCCGTTCTGCGGCGGCTGGTAGCCCACCCAGCCGAAGTTCTTGAGGGCGTTGCCCTCGTCCAGCATGTAGTTCAGGAACAGGTGGGCGAGGACCGGGTGCTCGGCGCCCCGCACGACGGCCAGCGTGTCGTTGGCGATGTACCCGCCCGTGGTGGAGTTGGCCCCCTTGGGCGGCCAGAGGTACCGGGCCACGGACTGGTCTTCCCCCTCGGGCCAGTACAGGGGGGTCGCCACCATGTCCCCGGACCAGGCGTGGTGGAGCCCGAACTTCCCCTCCGGCAGCTTCGCGTAGGCGCCGTCGATGGTGAAGCGCAGGTTCATGGTCCGGACCGCCTCCACCAGGGCGTCGGCGGCGGCGTTCACCTCCTCGGCGGAGGCCAGGATGGGGTCGGGCACCCCGTTCCGGAACATGGCCGCGGCCAGGGTCTCCTCGAAGTCGTCGTACATGCCGGTGATGCCGGCGTACTCGGTGTTCCAGAACACGTCCCAGGGGTTCTCCAGGGGCTCCACGTCGGCCGGGTCCACCATGTCCACCCGGTAGCCGATGCCCGTCTGGTACACGGTGTAGGGCACCGTGTACCGGGAGCCCTTGTCGTAGAAGGGGTCGGCCAGGAAGGGCCAGACGTTCGCCTGGAGGTTCGGCAGGTAGTCGTGGTTGAGGGGCTGGATCAGCTTCCCGGCCACGGCCTTCGAGACGATCTCCGAGGTGGGAAACCAGACGTCCACCGCCAGCTCGCCGGTGCGGAGCTTCGCGATGGCCTCCTCCTCGTTGTAGAAGGTGGTGAGCTCCACCTCGACGCCGAAGGCCTCGCCGAACTCCTTCATGGTCCCCGGTCGCAGGTAGTCGGCCCAGTTGTAGATGCGCAGGGGCCCCGGCTCGGGGTCGAGGCCGGAGGCGATGGGCGGGTTGTCGTCGAAGATGGGCTGGGTCACCGGGTTGTCCGGGGTGCCCACCAGGACCTCCGGGGTCTCCTCGGCGCCGGGCGTGGCGCCGGGGACCTCGACGGGGCGCCGGCCGCAGGCCGCCAGGATGGCGGCGACGGAAGGGAAGGCGACCGCCGCCCCCACGGACCGGGTGAGGAACTGACGGCGGCTGAGACGGCTTCCCAGGATCGGGTCTTTCGGGTGGAACACCATCTTCATCCCTCCCCCCGGGGGCGTTTGACTCGGCGTTCAAACGTCCAGTACCACAAGTCGGCGGCGATGGCAATGGGGGTGCTCCCGGGGAGCCGAGGCCGTCGGCCGTCTCGGGGCGCGTTGAATCGCCGGTCAGGGGTCCGTGTATCATGCGCGCCGTGGCCGACCCGACCCCGCCCGCCGGGCCCGTCCTCCTCACCGAGGACCTCGGCCCCGTCCGACGCCTGACCATGAACCGTCCCGACGTGCTGAACGCCCTGAACGGCGCCCTGGTGGAGGCCCTGTCCGGTGCCCTGTCGGAGGCGGCGCGGGACGAGGGCGTGAGGGTGCTCGTCCTCCGGGGCGCCGGTCGGGCCTTCTGCGCCGGCTACGACCTGAAGGAGGACGCCGCGGCGGGGCCCATGGACTCGAGCGCCTGGTACCGGGAGCTGCGCGACTCCGCCCGTCGGATGCTGGAGCTGTTTGACCACCCCAAGCCCGTCATCGCCGAGGTCCACGGCTACTGCCTGGCCGGGGGCACCGACCTGATGCTCGCCTGCGACCTGTGCGTGTGCTCCGACGACGCCTACTTCGGCTACCCCGACATCCGGTTCGGGTCGGGGGTGGTGACGATGCTCCTGCCCTGGGTGGTGGGGGCCCGCAAGGCCAAGGAGCTCATGTTCACCGGCGAGGACCGGATCCCGGCCGACGAGGCCCTCCGCATCGGGCTGGTGAACCGGGTGGTGCCCCGGGAGGACCTGGAGACCGCGACCCTGGCCCTGGCCGAGGAGATCGCGAAGAACGAGCCCTTCGTGGTCCGGATGACGAAGCGGGCCATCAACCGGGCCTGGGAGGTGGCGGGGCTGCGGCAGGCCGTGGAGGCCAACACCGAGATCGACGCCATCATCGAGGCGGCCAACCTGCCCCAGCGCGAGGAGTTCCGCCGCATCACCGTGGAACGGGGCCTGAAGGCGGCCATCGCCTGGCGGGACGCCCGGTTCCGCGGCCCTGGGCCGTGAACCCCCGGCGCCTCCGGCCCCTCCTCGCTCCCCGCTCCATCGCCGTCGTGGGCGCCTCCGAGTCGCCCGACTCCTGGGCGCCGGAGATCGAGCGCAGCCTCCGGCACCTCGGGTACCGGGGGCGGCTGTATCCGGTGAACCCCAAGTACGAGCAGGTGTGGGGCCGTCCGTGCCTGCGGTCCGTCCGGGACCTCCCCCGAGGGGTGGACCTGGCCGTCATCGTCGTGCCCGCCCGGATCGCCGTGGGTGCCGTGGACGACTGCGGGCGCGCCGGGGTTCGGGCGGTGATGGTGGTCGGGAGCGGGTTCGCCGAGGCCGGGCCCGACGGACGCGAGCTGCAGCGGCAGCTGGCGGCGGCGGCCGCCCGGTACCGGCTGCCGCTGCTCGGACCCAACGTGGAGGGGTTCGTGAACTACGTGGACCGGGTGGCGCCCTACGGGACCACCCCGCCTCCGGAGCCCCTCGCCGGCGCCATCAGCGTCATCTCCCAGAGCGGGACGGTGGCCTGGACCGTGGCCCACATGGCCTCCGACCGGGGGGTCGGCCTGCGGGTCATCCTGGGCGTGGGCAACGAGGCCGTCCTCGGGCTCGGTCAGATGCTCGAGTGGGCCGCCGCCGACCCCCACACCGAGGTCGTCGCCGCCTACCTGGAGACCGTGCGCGACCCGGGGGCGCTGGCCCGAGGCCTGGAGGCGTTGCGGAGGGCGGGCAAGCCGGCCCTCGTGTGCGCCCCCGCGGGCCGCAGCGAGGCCGCCCGCCGGTCCATCGTGGCCCACACCGGGGCCCTGGCAGGGGACACCGCCCTGCGGGACGCGTGGCTCCGGGGGCGGGGCGCGCTCCTCGTGGGGGATCCCGTGGAGATGTTCGAGGCGGCCGTCCTCCTCACCCACCACCGCAGGCTTCGGGCCCCGGGGGTCGCGGCGGCCTTCCAGTCGGGCGGGGCCTGCACGTTGTTCGCCGAGGCGGCGGGGGCGGCCGGTCTCCACCTGCCCGCCTTCGCGCCGGCCACCCTCCGGCGGCTGCGGCGGGCGCTGCCCCCCTTCGCCAACCTCAACAACCCCCTCGACGTGACCGGCCAGGCGGCCGTGGAGACCCCCCGGTACGTGGCGGCCGTGGAGGCCCTCGCCCGTGACCCCTCCGTCGGGCTCGTGGCCTTCGACGCGTTCCCGCCCCGCCTGCCGGGGGAGGGGGTGTGGGCGGAGCCGGTGCTGGCCCGCGCGCGGAAGCTGCAGCGGGAGACCGGCGTGGCCTTTGCCTCGGTGGCCATGAGCCCCCTCTC
Organism: uncultured Actinomycetes bacterium; assembly: GCA_964449755.1. Classification (GTDB taxonomy): domain Bacteria; phylum Actinomycetota; class UBA4738; order UBA4738; family HRBIN12; genus CAYVCH01. The sequence continues at coordinate 378 of CAYVCH010000138.1, read as the reverse complement.
GTATTCCGGCACCGCCCGGGAGTTCGTGGCGGGAGCGGGGATCCCCTTCCTCCAGGGACACCGGGCCTCGGCCGGCGCCATCCGGGCCCTGGTGGAGCTCCAGCGGGTGGGGGACCGGGTGGTGCCGGAGCTGCCGCCCCACGCCAACCGGGCCCGGGCCCTCCGTTTGCTCCGCGGGCGTCGGGGGCCCCTGGACGAGGCCCTGGCCGCTCGCCTCCTCGACCTGTACGGCGTGCCCAGGCCGGCCGAGGCGGCGGTGGCGACGCCGGAGGAGGCCGCCCGACGGGCGCGGGCCCTGGGGTTCCCCGTGGCCGTCAAGGCCCTGGCACCGGAGGTCCCCCACAAGGCCCGGGTGGGCGCCGTCCGCGTCGGCCTGGC
>CAYVCH010000137.1:0-6541 GCA_964449755.1 uncultured Actinomycetes bacterium | reverse complement strand
GGCAGGGGGATCTCGATGGCCCGGAGGTGAGTCACTGGGCGCGCGATGGAAGGGACACCAACCTGCGACGCGTTCGCGAGGAGTTGGTGCTGGCCCTCAGGACTCTTGAAATACGCGACCACGAACTCCGGAAGGACGCGAGACAAGTTCGGCCGCATGTAGCTTTGCGAAATCACATATCGCTCATGTCGTGAGCCGAAAGGAACATAGGCCACGTGGCCGATGTTGCCTCTGTGGGCGAAGACGATGTCACCGGCTCTGACGTTCGCATTGCGGAGGCGATCGGCGTGCTCGGGGCTGATGAAGTTGAACCCAACGGTTTCATCGATCTTGAAGCCGTGCAGATGCTGGCCGGAGATGACGGGAACCCCCTCACCAGGAACGAAGGTCTCGACCTTGATCGCGGAGCCGAAGGGGCCCATCGCTACCCGCTCGGCCACCTCCTCGAGGCGAACCCGGGGCCACTTCGCTGCGGAGCTGCCCGATCTGCCGGCAAGCGGCGAGGCGCTGTGGGCTCCTGTCCCGTGTGGAGTCGTCATCCCGTATCCGACGGCCCGTCGTTCGCGAGCTCGCGTTCCAGCTGATCAAGGGGTGGGAGGAGGCCAGCGATCGCCGCCTTCAGAGAGGGAAGATCCCTCTCGACGATGATCCACACGCGCTCAAGATCCACGCCCTCGTACTGGTGGATGAGAACGTCCCGGAGCCCAGCCAGGGCCCGCCACGGGATATCCGGGTGAGCCGACCGAAAGGGCTCGTCGAGGCGCTTGGCGGCCTCACCCATGACCTCGGGGTTGCGCAGGACCGCGTCCTGCACCATCGCATCGCGGAGGAACGCCTCCTTGCCGCCCGCCGTGAACCGGATGATCTTCTCGATGCACTCGAGCATCTGCGCCAGATAGATGCGCGGGTCCTTCGTCACAGCGGACGGGCCTCCTTCAGGATCCTCCGGCGGAGGAGCCAGTAGAGGCCGTCCTCCGTCACGACGTCCACCTTCCGACCGAGGAGCGCCTCCAGGTCGGCCACGAGACCGCTGAGGTCGAGGAGGCTCCGGCCGGGCTCGAGCTCGACCAGGAGGTCGATGTCGCTGTCCTCCGTGGCCTCCCCGCGGGCCGCCGAGCCGAACACCCGCACGTTCCGGGCCCCGTGCTCAGCGCAGACGCGAAGGATCTCCGCCCGCCGCCCCGCCAGGAGCCGCTCAACCCGCATGGTGAAGCCTCGCGAGGTTCTTCAAGATCGCCTCCTCGAGCCGGCGGGACTCCGCCATCTGCTCCCGGAGCTCCGCCGTGAGCCGCTGGAGCTTCTGTTCGAACGGCTCGTCATCCTCCTCGGCCTCCGGGGTTCCGACGTAACGACCGGGGGTGAGGACGTAGCCGTGCTCGCGGATGTCCTCGAGCGCCGCCCGTCTACAGAAGCCGGGGACATCCGCGTACTCGGGCGAGCCGATCTCCCCGCGCCAGGCGTGGTAGGTGTCGGCGATGCGCCGGATCTCCTCGTCGGTCAGCTCCCGGTGGACGCGGGTCACCATGACGCCCATCCGTCGGGCGTCGATGAAGAGCGTCTCGCCGCGCCGGTCGCGGAGGGGCTTCCCACCCCTCGTGGGCTTCCCCGACTTGTCCCGCGCGACGAACCACAGGCACGCGGGGATGGCGGTCCCGTAGAAGAGCTGCGGCGGGAGGGCGACGATGCAGTCCACGAGGTCCGCCTCGACGATGTTCCTCCGGATCTCGCCCTCGCCCGACTGGTTCGAGGACAGGCTCCCGTTGGCGAGCACGAACCCGGCGATCCCCGTGGGCGAGAGGTGGTGGATCATGTGCTGGACCCAGGCGAAGTTGGCGTTCCCCGCTGGGGGCACGCCGAAGCGCCACCGGACGTCGTCCCGCAGCTGGTCCCCGCCCCAGTCGCTCATGTTGAAGGGCGGGTTGGCGAGGATGAAGTCCGCCTTCAGGTCGGGGTGAAGGTCCTGGTGGAAGCTGTCGGCGGCGTGGGGGCCGAGGTTGGCCTCGATGCCGCGGATGGCGAGGTTCATCTTCGCCAGGCGCCAGGTCGTGGGGTTGGACTCCTGGCCGTAGATCGAGATCCGGTCCACGCGCCCGCCGTGGGCCCGGATGAACTCCTCGGACTGCACGAACATCCCCGAGGACCCGCAGCAGGGGTCGTACACCCGGCCCTCGAAGGGCTCGATCATCTCCACGAGGAGCCGGACGATGCACCGGGGCGTGTAGAACTCCCCGGCCTTCTTCCCCTCCTTGCTCGCGAACTGCCCGAGGAAGTACTCGTACACGCGCCCGAGCACGTCCTTCGCGTGGTTCTCCCCGTCCCCGAGGGCGATCGTGCCGATCAGGTCGATGAGCTCGCCCAGGCGCCGCTTGTCGAGGGTGGGCCGCGCGTACTCCCTGGGGAGGACCCCCCTGAGCGAGGGGTTCTCGCGCTCGATGGCCTCCATGGCCGCGTCCACGAGCTCCCCGATCTCGGGCTGCCTGGCCGCGTCCTGGAGTCGCTGCCACCGGGCCTCGGGCGGGACCCAGAAGACGTCGTTGGCCCGGTACTCGTCCGGGTCCTCGGGGTCGGCCTCGGGATCCCGCTCGAGCTCAGCGTGGACCCGCTCGAAGGCGTCGGAGATGTACTTCAGGAAGATGAGGCCGAGCACGACGTGCTTGTACTCGGCCGCGTCCATGTGACCGCGGAGCTTGTCGGCCGCCGCCCACAGGGTCTGCTCGAACCCCAGGGTGGTGCCGTCCCGCTCCGTCCTGCTGCGCGCGGCCGCCCCCCTTCGACGCGTCGTCGTGCGCGCTCGGCCTCCGTTGCGTCCCATGCTCCCGCTCGCCGGCTGAAGGATAGCCCTCGAAGCGAGCCGACGTGGTCAGCGGCGCGGGAGGTCAGGCTGTGGCCAGAGGATCGATATCGGGCGTCGAGCGGATGGGGATGAGCGGCCGGTGGACGAAGGGGCACCGGTCGTCGGCATGAGCGTCCGTGGCGAAGAGGTATGCGCTGTGGATAGCTCGGGACAGGAGCTGCAGGAAGCGCCCGGGCTCCTTCTCCGCCTCCACCAGCTCCCCGGTCTCGGGTTCACGAACCGGCGAGCCCAGGACGACGGGGGCCCAGGTCTCCGGCTCAGCGCTCTCCACCACCAGCCCTCCGATCCCCTCCCTGACCTGGGCGACCAGGACCTGGAAGCCCGCGAGCCATTCGTTCTTCACGATGTCCACGTGCGTTCCCGCGTCCGCTGGCCAACTCATGCCGTCTCCTCTCCCCTTGTGTCGTACGCTCCTCAGGGGAGCTGGAGCACCCCGCGCTCCAGCAGTGTCTCCGCGCGCCTCCTCGCGTCTGTGACCTCGGTATGGCGAAGGAGTCCCTCGAGATCGCCCCCGGGGTACGACCCCAGCAACGAGCGTATGGCGTCGCGGTGCTGGGTCGGGATGGGTTGCCCTCCGTGAACCTCGTAGAAGGTTGATCCCGGGGGACGGTCGCTGCGAGCAGGTCGGGCCAGCCGAGGGCCTTGGCCAGGACCCACGCCGCGACCTCCCGCCCGACGAGCGCCTCGCCGTCCGCGATCTCGTCCGACGGCTTCACCATCGCCGCCACCCCTCCTGTGAGGATCAGGCGGTACGTCGGATGGGCATGAGGGGTGGTGACCGCGAACGCTGCCCGGTCGATGACGTCCGCCTGCCGCAGGTATCGCTCGAGTTCCTCGAGGTACGGCTCGCTCGCCACGCCGCCCTTCTACCACAGGCCAGCGACGCGGGACAGCGCAGAGGGGGAGTCCCTGGGATCTCGGATCAGCGTGCCACGACCAGGACCACCACCCGCACCGGGCCGTGGACGCCGCCGACGAGCGTCCGCTCGATGTCGGTGGTCCTGGAGGGGAGGCGGCCCCCGCCGGGGCTCAGCTCCTCGGGATCGTCCGCTCCGGGTCCCAGTGGGGCAGGGGGACGGTGACCGCCCGCACGCGGCCGCTCCTCGGGGTCTCCACCTCCAGCTCCTGCCCGGGGTTGGCGTACCCGACGGGCAGCATGGCATAGCCGATGTTCTTCTCCAGCCGCGGTGACCAGCAGGCGCTCGTCACCTTCCCCACCTGCCGGCCCTCCACGCGGACGGGGAGGAAGTCGATGACCTGGTTGTCGACGTAGGCGCCCAGGGGCTCGCCGCCGATCTCCACCCCCACGAGCTTCCGCTTCACCCCCTCCTCGGCGATCCGCTTCAGGGCCGCCTTGCCGATGAAGTCGGCTTCCTGCTCCAGCTCCACCATGTACGCGTAGTGGTCGCCCACCTCGAGGGGGTTCGTGTCGAGCCACATGTCCGCGTAGTAGGCGAGCATCCCCGCCTCGATCCGCCGGATGTGGCAGGGGCCCGTCACCTGCAGGTCGAAGGGCCGGCCCGCCTCGAGCACCCGGTCCCAGAGGGCCTGGGCGTGGCGGCTCGCCTCCTTCAGGTAGATCTCGTACCCCACCTCCCCCGAGTAGCCGGTGCGGGAGACCACCACGTCCAGGTGGTCGAGCCTGGTCTCCACGAGCCGGTAGTAGGGGAGGTCGAGGACCTCCTGGCCGAAGAGGGCGCCCATGACCTCCCTGGACCGGGGCCCTTGCACCTGCACCGGTGCCACGTCCAGCTCCCGGACCTCCACGTTGAAGCGGCCGCCGTAGGCCACGCCCTTGACCCAGAGGTGGAGGTCGGCATCGGCCATGGAGAGCCAGAACCGGTCCTCGCGGAGGCGCAGGAGCACCGGGTCGTTCACGATCCCCCCGTCGGGGGCGGTGAGGAAGACGTACCGGCACTGCCCGACCCCGCACCGGGTGAGGTCGCGGCAGGTGAGCATGTTCGTGAAGGCGAAGGCGTCAGGGCCTGAGATCTCGATCTGCCGCTCCACCCCCACGTCCCAGAGGGTCACCCCGGTCACGAGGTGCCAGTACTCGGCGACGGGGTCGCCGTAGTGGCGGGGGTGATACGTGTGGCCGACGACGGCGTACGCGCGGGGTCGGTGCCGCGCCGACGCGGAGAAGAAGGGGGACTTCCGGGTCTCCGTGTACAGGACGATGTACGGTCCCTCGTCGGCCCCCATGCGTGGTCGGCCTCCTGTCGTCTCCTGGCCGTTGGCGCCAGGTCCGCCGGCGTCGGTCGAGTCGGCCTGCATGCGTGGTCGCCCTCCTGCCGTCTTCGCTGGACCGGTCAGCGCCCTATATACCCGCCCGCGGGAACCCCGGGCCTCGCGGCAGGTGACTGGAGGTCACCGACGGGGACCCGGCAGTCCCCCGGGGCCGCCGCCTGGGCCTCGGCTGCCGGCCCGCCCGGTGAGCAGCTCCCGGGCCTGGCGGACGAGGACCCGCTCCTCGTCGGTGGGGACGACCCAGGCCTCCACCCGGGCGCCGTCGGGGCTCACCCGGGCCTCGCCGCTGGCGCCCTCGTTCCGCGCGGGGTCGAGTTCGATGCCCAGGAACTCCAGGCCCCGACAGATCCGCCCGCGGAGCCGGGGGGAGTGCTCCCCCATGCCGCCGGTGAAGGCCACGGCGTCCAGGCCCCCCATGGCCGCCGCCAGGGCCCCCACGGCCTTGCGGCACTCGTAGGCGAAGACGTCGAGGGCGAAGCGGGCCCCCGCGTGGCCCGCCTCCTCGGCGGCCTCCAGCTCCTGGAGGTCCCCGGAGAGGCCCGAGAGCCCGAGCAGGCCTCCCCGCGTGCCGAGGGCCCGGGCCGCCTCCTCCAGGGGCACCCCCTCCCGGACCAGGTGGACCAGGGCGAAGGGGTCCAGGTCGCCCACCCGCTCGGCCTGGGGCAGTCCCGACTGGGGGGAGAAGCCCATGGTCGAGTCGACGGAGCGGCCCCCCACGATGGCGCAGACGGACGAGGAGCCCCCCAGGTGGCAGGAGAGGACCCGTCGGGCCTCCGGGGCGAGCTGGGCCATGCGCTCGGCCACGTACCGGTGGGAGGCGCCGTGGAAGCCGTACCGGCGGAGGCCGTGGCGCGCCGCCCAGCCCGCCGGGAGGGCGTAGGCTCGGGCCTCCGGCGGCCAGGTGGTGTGGAAGCCGGTCTCGAAGGCGCCGACGAGAGGCACGGCGGGCAGGATCCTGCGGAGGTGGCGAATCGCCTCCAGGTAGGGAGGGTTGTGGGCTGGGGCGGCGGCGGAGAAGCGCTCCAGGGCGGCCAGGGCGGCGTCGTCCAGCTCCACCACACCGGTGGCGTCATCGCCCCCGTGGACCACCTTGAAGGCGGCGGCCGCCACCTCGGGAAGGAGGGGGCCCAGGGCCTCCACCATGGCCTCCAGGGCGGCCTCCAGGCCGGGCCGGGGAAGCCGGTGCTCGCTCCGGGCGCCGGCGGCCTGGTGGACCAGGACGGCGCCCTCCCGGGCGATGCCCCCGGCCCGGCCCCGACACAGGACCCGGTCTCCCTCGTCGAAGACGGCGTACTTCAGGGAGGTGCTGCCGACGTTGACGGCGAGGACCTTCACGGGGTCACCTCCGCCCGGGCCTCCCCCCCGCTGCGGCGACCTCCCGGGCCGCACCCTCGGCCCGGGCCTCCGCCGCTGCGACGACCAGGATCACCACCCGCATGG
>CAYVCH010000136.1:0-6692 GCA_964449755.1 uncultured Actinomycetes bacterium | reverse complement strand
GCGGTTGAGCCCCGTGTAGCCCAGGGGGCCGAAGGTCCGCACCTGGCACCCGGGGAGCCGCCGGAGCAGGGCCGCCCGGGTCACCCGGGCCAGGACCATGTCCCCGTAGTTCTCCAGGTCGAAGGTGCCCGCCAGTCCGATCCGCACGGTGGCCGCAGCTTACGCGGACGGTGCCCCGGCAGGCTACACCCCACGCGTAACCGGGCCGTAACCCCGACCGCCGCCGTGCCGGCTAGGCTTCCGGGCGTGAGCATCGCCGCCGAGGCCGAGTACGTGCTGCGCACCGTGGAGGAGCGGGGGATCCGCTTCGTCCGGCTGTGGTTCACCGACGTGCTGGGGTTCCTCAAGAGCCTCACCGTCACCTCCCAGGAGCTCGAGGGCGCCTTCACCGAAGGCGTCGGCTTCGACGGGTCCTCCATCGAGGGCTTCGCCCGCATCCAGGAGTCGGACATGGTGGCCGTCCCGGACCCCTCCACCTTCCAGGTGATCCCCTGGCCCGCCGAGGCCCAGGTGGCCCGGATGTTCTGCGACGTCGCGCTGCCCGACGGGACGCCCTTCGAGGGCGACCCCCGGCAGGTGCTGAAGCGCCAGCTCAAGCGGGCTGCGGACCTCGGCTTCTCCTTCTACGTCGGCCCCGAGCTCGAGTACTTCTACTTCAGGAGCGCCCAGGAGCCGCAGTTCCTGGACCGGGGCGGGTACTTCGACGAGACGCCCCTCGACGTCGGCACCGACTGGCGCAAGCGCACCGTGACCTACCTGGAAGCCATGGGCATCCCCGTGGAGTCCGTCCACCACGAGGTGGCCCCCTCCCAGCACGAGATCGACCTCCGCTACACCGACGCCCTCACCATGGCCGACGCCGTCATGACCATCCGGCTCGCGGTGAAGGAGGTCGCCCAGGAGTTCGGCATCCACGCCACCTTCATGCCCAAGCCCGTCGCCGACGTGAACGGCAGCGGCATGCACACCCACCTGTCGCTGTTCCGGGGCGACCGCAACGCCTTCTTCGACGAGCGCGACGAGTACCACCTCTCCCCCGTGGCCAAGGGGTTCCTGGCCGGGCTCCTGGCCCACGCGCCCGAGATCACCCTCGTCACGAACCAGTGGGTGAACTCCTACAAGCGCCTGGTCCCGGGGTTCGAGGCACCCATCTACGTCTGCTGGGCGCGGCGGAACCGCAGCGCCCTCGTCCGCGTGCCCCAGCCGAGCAAGGCGGAGGCCACCCGGCTCGAGTACCGCTCGCCCGACGCGGCCTGCAATCCCTACCTGGCCTTCGCGGCCATGCTGGCCGCCGGCCTCGCCGGCGTCGAGGGCGAGTACGAGCTGCCGCCGGAGGCGTCGAACAACATCTACGAGATGACCGACGAGGAGCGGCGGGCGGCGGGCATCAACGCCCTCCCGGAGGACCTGATCCAGGCCATCCAGCTCGCCGCCGAGTCCAAGGTCCTCCGGCAGGCCCTGGGCGAGCACGTCCACGAGTACCTCATCCGCAACAAGCGGGAGGAGTGGGAGGCCTACCGGGCCTACGTCACCCCCTTCGAGCTGCAGCAGTACCTGCCCGTCCTGTGAGGGGGACGGGCGGTTCCCCCGAGGACGCCCGGGGGCCTAGACTGTCGGCGTGGAACCCACCGAGGAGGGAGGCTGGACCCCGGCCCTGGAGGAGGCCCGGCGCCGGCGGGCCGAGCTCCGGGACGCCGTCTACCGGGTCGAGCAGGCCATCTCGGGGCCCGCGGCCGGTCGCATCCCCGAGTGGGTCAAGGGCGTTCGCCACGCCGTGGACGGCCTCCGCGGCTCCTTCGAGGAGCACGTGCTCGTGACCGAGCGGCCCGGCGGCCTGTACGACGAGGTCCGGGAGCGTGCGCCGTGGCTGGCCACCAAGCTGGCCCGGCTCCAGCAGGAGCACCCGGAGATCCAGCGGGCCATCCGGGAGATGCTGGACCGGTTGGACGCCCACGAACCCGACGGCGACTGGCCGCTGGAGGAGGCCCGGGACGACCTCCAGCGCCTGCTGGGCAAGGTGGTCCGCCATCGCCAGCACGGCGCCGACCTGGTCTGGGAGGCCTACAACCTGGACATCGGCGGCATGGGCTAGGGCCCGGCCCGACGGGCCCGCCCGGCCACCGGGCCGCGTTAGGCTGTCGCCGTGCTCCGCATCGCCCTCGGCCAGGTCAACACCACCGTCGGCGACCTCGACGGGAACGTCGGGGTGCTGGCCGAGGGGGCGGCCCGGGCCACCGAGGCCGGGGCCGACCTGGTGGCCTTCCCGGAGCTCGCCATCACCGGCTACCCCCCCGAGGACCTCGTCCTGCGGCCCCGGTTCGTGGACGACAACCTGCGGGCCCTGGAGGAGCTGGCCCGGGCCACGGCGGAGGGCTGCGCCGTCCTCGTGGGCTTCGTGGACCGGACCCCGCGGGGCCTCCACAACGCCGCCGGCCTCCTGTGGGGCGGCCGCGTCGTGGCCCGCTACCACAAGGTCAAGCTCCCCAACTACGGGGTCTTCGACGAGAAGCGCTACTTCGTCCCCGGGGAGGACCAGGGGTGCCGGGTGCGTCTCGCCTCCTCCGTCCTGGGGATCTCCATCTGCGAGGACGCCTGGGCCCCCGGCCCCCCCTTCGACGCCTACGCCCGCCGGCGGGTGGGGGTGATCCCCAACATCAACGGGTCCCCCTACCACCGGCGGAAGATCGCCGAGCGCCTGGAGGTCTGCCGCGCGCGGGCCCGGGAGACGGGGGCCTGGATCGTCTACGTCAACGCCGTGGGCGGCCAGGACGAGCTGGTCTTCGACGGCGGCAGCATGGTCGTGGGCCCCGACGGCGAGCTGGTCTGGCGGGCCGCCATGTTCGAGGAGGACCTCCTCGCGGTCGACCTGGAGGTCCCGGAGGCCCCGGCCGACCTCCCCGGCCCCGACCTCCCCGCGACCCCGAAGCCGCCCCTCCCCGACCCCTCGCGCCCCCCCTGGCCGGACGGGCCCGAGGAGGTCTACCGGGCCCTGGTCCTCGGCCTCCGGGACTACGTGCGGAAGAACAGGTTCTCCGGCGTCGTCCTCGGCCTCTCGGGCGGCATCGACTCGTCCCTCACGGCCGTCCTGGCCGTGGACGCCCTGGGGCGGGAGGCGGTGCGGGTCCTGGCCATGCCCTCCCCCTACTCCTCGGCGGAGAGCGTGGAGGACGCCCACGAGGTGGCCCGGCGCCTGGGGGTCCGCATCGACCAGGTCCCCATCGACGACGTCTTCAAGGGCTACCTGGGCGCCCTGGAGGAGGTCTTCCGCGGCACCGAGGAGGACGTGACCGAGGAGAACCTCCAGGCCAGGATCCGGGGCAATCTCCTGATGGCCCTGTCCAACAAGTTCGGCGCCATGGTGCTGGCCACGGGGAACAAGAGCGAGTATGCCGTCGGCTACGCCACGCTCTACGGGGACATGGCCGGCGGCTTCGCCCCCATCAAGGACGTGCCGAAGACCCTGGTGTACGAGCTCGCCCGGTGGCGGAACGCCCAGGAACCCGCGCGGCCTCCCATCCCCGAGCGGGTGCTCACGAAGCCCCCCTCGGCGGAGCTCCGGCCCGGGCAGCTGGACGCCGACAGCCTGCCCCCCTACGAGGTGCTGGACCCGGTCATCGAGGCCTACGTGGAGGAGGACCGCTCCCCCGAGGAGATCGCCGCCGATGGGGCCGACCCCGCCCTCGTGGAGCGGGTGGTGCGGATGATCGACCGAGCCGAGTACAAGCGGCGGCAGGCGCCCCCGGGGGTGAAGATCACGCCCAAGGCCTTCGGGCGAGACCGGCGGATGCCCATCACGAACCACTACCGGCCGGGCTGACGTGGGCTCGCCGGCCTCCCGGCCCCGGATCAGGCGATGGCCCAGACCACCCGGACCGTGACCGTGCCCTCGAGGGTGGGCGGCTCGATGGCGGTGGCCACGAACCCGAGGGCCGCGGGCCGCACCACGGGCTCCGGGAACCCCCTCGAGACCTCCTCCGCGGAGAGGACCTCGCCGAGGCTGGCGCCGGCTGCCCCCAGCAACGCCTCGGCCTTGGCCCGGGCGTCGGCCACGGCCTCCGCCAGGGCCCGCTCGCGACCCTGGCCCTCGCCGGAGACGCGGAACCTCACACCGCCCGCGAGGTTCGCCCCCGCCGCCACCGCCCGGTCGATGACCCGGCCGACCCTGGCCAGCTCGCGGACGGTCACCCGCACCCGGTTCTCGACCGTGTAGCCCACCACCTGCAGGCCATCGTCTCCGTAGCGGGGCCGGAGCTGGAAGCCCGCGGTGGCGAGGTCATCGGGTCTCACGTCCAGGGCCCTCAGGGCGTCGAGGACGGCCGCCATCCGCTGGGCGTTCGCCCGCACGGCCTCCTCGGCCGAGGAGGCCTGCGTCCGCACCCCCAGCGTCACCACGGCCTCGTCGGGCTCCTGCTCAACGACCGCCGACCCGGTGACCGTGATCGTCCGCTCCCGCCGGTCGGGCTCCGGGGTGGGGGTCTCCCGTCCGACCGAGGGAAGGGCGAGGGCCGCCGCCAGCCCGAGGACCAGGCCCGCCGCCCCCCATGCCAACCGCTTGGCCATGACCACCACCTCCGTCCTTGGACGCCCGGGGGCCCCCCGGCGTTCCGGCGCGGTAGCATCGCCTGGGGCCGGTAGCTCAGCTGGCAGAGCAGGGGGCTTTTAACCCTCGTGTCGCGGGTTCGAATCCTGCCCGGCCCACGACCCGTGCGTCCGAGGGCCGCGCCTGGCCGGCCCGACGCCCCCGGGACCGCCGCCCGGGTTCAGGAGATCCACACGCCCGCGCCGGGCGCCGGCCCCGTGACCTCCCATCCCCGGTCGGTCTCCTCGACCACCCACACGGAGCCACCGCCGCACAGGCCACCGCAGTAGTGGGACCCGGGCACCCAGACCTCGTCCCCCTTCTTCTCGATGATGGGGCCGAGGCGCACGAGCTGGCCGCCGCCGCCCTGGAAGATGCGGTCCACCACCGTCTCCACGTCCTCCACGAACTCCACGGAGGGAAGGTCGGCCAGCCTCTCGAGGAGGGCCTCCTGCTCCGCCGAGGTGAAGGCCCCGGGGCAGGAGCCCCCCGCCCCCGGGGAACCCGCGTCGTCGCACAGCCGGATGTCGATGGCCACGGGCTGGTCGGGGAACTTGACCTCGTGGCGGATGACGGCCTCGTAGATGGCGACGCGCCGCCCGTCCACCTCGCCCCCCTCCGCCGGGGCCGGCGTCCCCTCCACTGCGCCCCCGACGCGCCCGCATACCACCGCGGCCAGGGCCAAGGCGGCAACGGCATGCGCCATCCTCCCCATGGACCACCTCCCGTCCGACCTTCCAGGTTCGACGCCGGGGCCCTGGCAGGGGTTCCCGACGCGTCCCGCGGGCTCGAACCCACCCCGTCGACGAACACCCGGATCAGCCGGCCGGGGCTCCAGCCCGCCGGCCGCCTCGCGCCTGGCGGCCCCGGTTACCCTTGGCCGATGCGCACCGCCGTCCTCCACGGTTCGCGAGGCCTTCGCCTCGTCGCCCGCATGGCCGAGGGCCGCGGGGAACGCCTCCGGGGGCTGCTGTTCCGCCCGCCCCTCACCCCCGGCGAGGCCCTCCTGCTGCCCCGGGCCCGCTCGGTCCACGCCGTGGGGATGCACACCCCCATCACCGTGGTCTGGCTGGACGCCGGCCTGCGGGTCCTGGAGGTCCGGCTCCTCCAGCCGGGTCGCCTGGTCCTGCCGCGCCGGCGAGCCCGCCACGTGCTCGAGGGCGCGCCCGGCGTGGAGCTGCACCCCGGGGACCTCCTGCGGCCGGCGGGCTCCCCGCCCTCTCCTTCGCCCCGCGTCTCCGTCGTCGCGGCCATCCTTGACACCTAGATCAACACCTAATATGGCAACTTCCGGTGAAGACGGTCAACGCGCTTCAGCTCAGGCAGTCGCTCGGGTCCGTCGTCGAGGAGCTCGAACGGACGCGTCCTGTTGCAGAAGGGGCGCCGGCCTGTGGCCGTGCTGATCTCGGCCCGCGATTTCCAGGAGCGGTTCGTGGAACGGGCCGCGGCCGACGCGCGCCAGGAGATCCTGGCCCAGATGGACCGCCTGGCCCGGGCATCGGCCGACCCGAAGCCCGCGGTCGAGATCCTGCGGGAGCTCGGGGGTGCCTGAGACGCCCCTGGTCCTCGATACGTACCAGACGTAGATGGTCCAGTCCAGCCCCTCGGTGCCGGCCTCCCGGTTGAAGTCGCCCCCCGGCTTCTCCGACGCGGCGTGCATCGCGTCGTGGGACTCCCACTCGGCCATCATGCACACCGCGTTCGGGTCGTTCTCGTCCACCAGGACCCTGGGGGTCCCTCGCCGCCAGCTCGACGTTCGTCTGCTCGAACCGCTTAGCCGTCGCGACGAACCGCTCCACGTCCGGCACCCGGACCACGAACTGCACCGTGACCACCCGCCCCACCCCCTTCCGGGGTCAGCCTGGGGCTTGCGGGCCTCGTGCGCAAGGCCCGTGTCGGCGGCGCGTCCTACGCTCCTCGCGTGATCGAGGCGGTCCTCGAGGGCCGGGGACGAACGCTCCTGGTCGCGGTGGCCACGACCCCGGCCGAGCGCCTCCGCGGCCTCCTGGGCCGGCCGCCCCCGACCGTCGGGAGCGGGCTCCTCCTCCCCAGGGCGACCTCCGTGCACACCGTCGGGCTGCGGTTCCCGATCGAGGTCGCCTGGCTCGACGAC
>CAYVCH010000135.1:0-6698 GCA_964449755.1 uncultured Actinomycetes bacterium | reverse complement strand
GGGCCCGCCGGCCCGGCGGCCCCTGCCCTGTCGGCGGGGGCCGCGGCGGCGGCGGGACCCTGGTCCGGGGGCCGTCGCTCGACCCGCCGGCTCCCCCGGTCGAGGCGGAGCGAGAGCCGGTAGGCGAGCAGCCCGGCGACGGCCGCCAGGGCCAGGACCAGGAGGTAGCGCATCCCTCGAGCCTCCAGCGGCAGCCTACCCCGGGCCGTGGCCGGGGGGGACCTGCCCGTACCATGGCCGGGAGATGCGTCGGTGGCGTCGCGCGGGCCTGGCCGTGGCGGCCGCGGCCGCCGGGGGAGTCCTGGGGTTCGTCCGCCTCCCCCTGTACGCCCTCGGCCCCGGCTCCGCCCACGACGTGCTGCCGCTCATCCGCGTGGAGGGCCACCCCGAGTACCGGACCCAGGGCCGCCTGGTGATGACCACCATCGCCTTCCGCCAGCTCACGGCCGTGGGCGCCCTGGCCGCGTGGGTGGACCCCGCCTGGTCGGTGGTGTCCCGGCGCGAGCTGTTCGGGCCGGCCGAGACCGAGGAGCAGGAGGAGCGGCGAGCCCGATCGGAGATGGACCGGAGCAAGGTGGACGCGATCTCGGTGGTCCTCTCGGAGGTGGCCGGGTATCCGGAGCGACACGGACGTGGCGCCCTGGTGGAGGCGGTGGCCCCGGGGTGCCCCGCGGCCGGCCAGCTGTTCCCCGGTGATCTGGTGGTGACCATCGAGGGCGAGCCCGTCGAGGACGTGGCGGCGGCCTCCCGGATCATCGCGGCGGCGGAGCCCGGGGAACCCCTGACCTTCGGCGTCCGGGCCGGTGGATCCCGCACGGAGGTGCGGCTCACCCGGGAGCGGTGCGCCGGCGCCGGGAGACCCGTGGTGGGGGTGGTGCTGGTGGAGAACTTCCCCTTCCGGGTCCGCATCGCCAGCGGCCCCGTGGGGGGCCCGTCGGCGGGCCTCATGTGGGCCCTGGGCCTGTACGACCTGCTCACGCCGGGGGATCTCACGGGGGGCCGGACCGTCGCCGGCACGGGCTCCATCGACCTGGAGGGTGCCGTCGGCGGCGTCGGAGGCGTGGGAGCGAAGGTGCGCGCCGCCCGAAAGGCGGGAGCCGACGTGTTCCTGGTGCCCTGGGCCAACGCCGCCGAGGCCAGGGCCGCCGCGGGCGGCCTCCTCGTGGTGCCCGTGGCGAGCTTCGAGGAGGCCGTGCGGTACCTGGAGGGCGCGCCCGCCCGGGACGGGGACCGATGATACGCTGGCCTCGCCGGCCGGGGTTGGGGGAAGGGCCCCACCCCGGGACGGCCAGGCCCCGAGGGAGGTCCCGGACGGCGTGGGACGAGTGGTGATCCCCGAGCGACGCCGGCGCTGGGCGCTGGTCCTGGCCGGGGCCCTGGTGGTTGCCCTGGTGGCCCTGTCAGTCCTCTCCAGCTTCTACGTGGAGCTCCTCTGGTTCCGGGAGGTGGGCTTCGCCGGGGTCTTCTGGCGGGTCCTCTGGACGAAGGTCGGCCTGGGCCTCAGCTTCGGGCTGGTCTTCTTCGCCCTGCTGTACGCGAACCTGGTCGTCGTCCGCTGGCTCACCCCCCGGTACCGCGTGCTCACCCGGGAGGAGGAGGTCATCGAGCGGTACCGGGTGGCCTTCGAGCCCTACCTGTGGTGGGCGATCCCGGCCCTCTCCGCCCTCCTGGCCCTGTTCGTGGGCTTCGGGGCCGCGCCGCAGTGGCAGACCTTCCTCCTCTGGCGGAACTCCTCGGGGATCCGCTTCGGCGGGCCCGACCCCCTCTTCGGCCGCGACCCCGCCTTCTACGTGTTCAACCTCCCCTGGTGGGAGTTCGTGCAGGGGTGGCTGTTCTCCGCCCTCGTGGGCGTGCTCGTCATCACCGCCGTGGCCCACTACCTGTGGGGGGGCATCCGCCCCCAGGCGCCCGCCGAGAAGGTCACCCCCCAGGTGAAGGCCCACCTGTCGGTCCTGTTCGGGCTCATCGTGCTGACCAAGGCCTGGGGGTACTACCTGGGCCAGTTCGACCTCCTGACCTCGCCCCGGGGGGTGGTCACCGGTGCCTCCTACACCGACGTGAAGGCCCAGCTCCCCGCCCTCCGCCTGCTCCTCGTCATCGCCGTCGTGTGCGCCGTGCTGTTCCTCGTGAACATCTGGCGGCGGGGCTGGGCGCTGCCGGTGGTCGGCCTGGGACTGCTGGCCCTCACCTCCATCATCGTCGGCGGCGTGATCCCGGCGACGGTGCAGCGCTTCTCCGTGGCCCCCCAGGAGCAGCAACGGGAGCGGCCCTACATCGAGCGCAACATCGAGTTCACCCGGCGGGCCTTCGGCCTGGACCGGATCCGGGTCGAGCCGAGGCCCATCGCGCCGGCGGTGACGGCCGAGGAGGTGGCCGAGAACCGGGTCACCCTGGAGAACGTCCGCCTGTGGCGGCCGACCGTGCTGCTGGAGAACTTCCAGTCCCTCCAGCGGATCCGCCAGTACTACGAGTTCCACGACGTGGACGTGGATCGCTACGTGGTGGGCGGCGAGCGCCGGGTGGTGATGCTCGCGCCCCGGGAGGTGAGCCAGAACGGCATCACCGCCGGGGGCCAGACCTGGCAGAACCGACACCTGGTCTACACCCACGGCTACGGCCTCGTGGCCGCCCAGGTGAACACCGCCACGCCCGAGGGGGCGCCGGCCTTCACCCTGCGCGACCTGCCGCCCCGGGGGGAGCCCGCCGCGGAGCAGCCCCGCCTCTACTACGGTGAGGGCAGTGACGTGCCCTTCGTGGTGGTCCGGACCGGCACCCCGGAGCTGGACTTCGAGGCGGGACCCGGGGCCGAGGAGCGGCGCTTCACCTACCGCGGTCGGGGCGGCATCCCCATGGGTGGCCTGTTCACGCGGGCGCTGTTCGCCTGGCGGTTCCGGGACGTGAACCTGCTCATCTCCGACCTCGTCAAGCCGGACAGCCGGATCATGATCTACCGGGACATCGTCGAGCGGGTCCCCCGGGTGGCGCCCTTCCTCCGCTACGACGGCGACCCCTATGCCGCCGTGGTGGACGGGCGGGTGGTGTGGATCTGGGACGCCTACACCACCACCGACGCCTATCCCTACTCCCAGGAGGTGGACCTCACCGCCATCACCGGCAACGACGAGCGCCACGAGCTCGTGGGGGTGGCGAACTACGTCCGGAACTCCGTGAAGGTGGTCGTCGACGCCTACGACGGCTCCATGCGCTTCTACGTGGTGGATCCGGAGGACGCCATCGTCCGGGTCTGGCGGCGGGCCTTCCCCGAGATCTTCGACGACCTGGAGGAGGCCTCCCCCGAGCTGCGGGCCCACTTCCGTTACCCGGAGGACCTCTTCCAGGTCCAGGCGGAGCAGTTCGTCAACTACCACGTCACCGACCCCGACGAGTTCTACCGCAAGCAGGACTTCTGGGCCGTGCCCGTGGACCCCACCACCCAGCAGCCGGAAGTGGGGGCGGCGACCCAGCTCTCCACGGGCGAGCGGATGCGCCCCTACTACCTGCTCATGCGGCTCCCGGGTGAGACGGAGGAGGAGTTCGTGCTGATCCTGCCCTTCGTCCCCGAGAAGCGCCCGAACATGCTGGCCTGGATGGCCGCCCGCTCGGACCCCGAGCACTACGGGGAGCTCATCGTGTTCCAGTTCCCCGCCGGGGACGTGAACGGGCCCGCCCAGGTGTTCGCCCTCATCAACCAGGATCTCACCTTCTCGGCCGAGCGGACGCTGCTCGGCACCGGTGGCTCGAAGGTGCTCTTCGGGGACCTCCTCGTCATTCCCCTGGGGGACTCCATCCTCTACGTCCAGCCCGTGTACGTGAAGTCGGCCCAGGAGAACGCCATCCCCGAGCTGAAGCGGGTCCTGGCGGTCACCGGTGGGAGGGTGGGGATCGGCAACACGCTGGAGGAGGCGGTGGCCGACGCCGTGGGGGCCCAGGCGCCCCCCGAGGAGGCGCCGCAGCCGCAGGGGACCGTGGCGGAGCGGATCCGGGCCCTGATCGCGGAGGCCCTGGACCACTTCGCCGCCGCCGACGAGGCGCTCCGGGGTGGGGACCTGGCCACCTACCAGCGGGAGGTCGAGGCCGCCCGGCGGACCGTCGAGGAGGCCCTGGGGCTGGCCGGGTCCGGGAGCCCCGCTCGGTCCTGAAGGGGAGGGACCCGCTGGCGGGCGACCCGGGGGGGCGGCAAACTGGAGGCCCGGGAGGACGCATCCGAGCTGGAGGGAGGCGAGGGCGCATGACCAGGTCCGTGTCGTCCATCGTCGGGGGCCGGCCCCTGGAGGGCGCCCCCGGCGGCCGGATCACCACGGTGAACCCGGCCGAGCTCGGGGAGGCCGTGGCCGAGGTCCGGCTCGCCGATGCCGCGGCCTTCGTGGAGGCCTGCCGGGTGGCCCGGCAGGCGCAGCCGGCGTGGGCCCGCGTCCCGGCCCCCGTCCGGGGCCGGGCCGTCCAGCAGCTGGGGCGGCTGGTGGAGGAGAACCGGGAGGCCCTGGCCCGCCTCATCACCCGGGAGATCGGCAAGCCCTACCGGGAGTCCCTGGGCGAGGTGCAGGAGGTCATCGACACCTGCAGCTTCTTCCTCTCCGAGGGCCGGCGCCTCTACGGGCAGACGGTCCCCTCCGAGCTGCCCGACAAGCAGCTGTTCACCTTCCGGGTGCCGGTGGGGGTGGTGGCGGTGATCACCGCGGGGAACTTCCCCGTGGCCGTCCCGTCCTGGTACGTGGTGCCGGCCCTCGTGTGCGGGAACACCGTGGTGTGGAAGCCCGCCGAGTACACCGGCGCCGTCGCCGAGGCCTTCGCCCAGCTCGTCCTCCACGCCGGGCTGCCGGCGGGGGTGTTCAACCTCGTCCTGGCCGACGGTCCCACCACCTTCGAGGGGCTGTCGTCGGCCCTGGCGGAGGGCCTGGTGGACAAGGTGGGCTACACGGGCAACACGGAGGTGGGGCGAGCCATCGGGGAGCTGTGCGGCCGCCACCTCCAGTCTCCCTGCCTGGAGCTGGGTGGCAAGAACCCGATGGTGGTGATGGCCGACGCCGACCTCGACCTCGCCGTCGAGGGGGCCCTGTTCAGCGGGTTCGGTACGGCCGGGCAGCGGTGCACCTCCCTGGGCACCCTGATCGTCCACGAGTCCGTCCACGACGAGCTGCTCGCCCGGTTCACAGCGGCCGTGGAGCGGGCCCCCATCGGCGACCCCATGCGGGACGTCCTCTACGGGCCGATGCTCACGGCCCGCTTCTGCGAGCGGTTCGAGACCTGGCTCGGGTGGATCCGGCCCCACCACAAGGTCTCGGGCTCCACGGGGCTGGGACGGATCACGCGCGCCAACCCCCGGGAGGGCTTCGTCGGCGATCCCGACCGGGGTCTGTACTACCACCCGACCATCGTGGACGGCGTCACGCCCGACGACGAGCTGTACCGGCAGGAGACCTTCGGCCCCATCGTGGGGGTGGCCGCCTTCGCCGCCTTCGACGAGGCCGTGGCCCTGGCCAACGGCCATGGCTACGGGCTGTCGTCCTCCATCTACACCCGGGACCCGCTCGCCGTGTTCCGCTTCCGGGAGCGGATCTCGGCGGGGATGGTGTCGGTGAACAACTCGACCTCCGGGGCCGAGGCCCACCTTCCCTTCGGCGGGAACTACCGGTCGGGCAACGGCGCCCGCCAGGCGGGGATCTGGGTGCTGGAGCAGTTCACCCGCTGGCAGGCGGTGAACTGGGACTACTCGGGCCGGCTCCAGAAGGCCCAGATGGACGTGGCCGACGTCCCCGCGGACCTCGGGTTCCGCCTGACGCCGTAGCTCCCAGGCCTGGCTCCCCCGGCCGGCCGGACCAGGCATCGGCCGGACGGGGGATTGCGGGAGGGACAACCCCCCCGTAGCATGCCGTCCCGTGCACCCCCTGCGCCGTCGGGACGTCCGGCTCCTGGTGGTCTCGACGGGCCTGTCGGCCTTTGGCGACGAGCTCGCCCTCATCGCCCTCACCATCAAGGTCTTCGACCTCACCGGCTCGGGCCTCGCCGTCTCGGCGCTCCTGCTGGCCGGCGTGGCCCCCCTGGTCCTGCTGGCCCCGGTGGCGGGGTTGGTCGTGGACCGGCGGGAGACGGTGCGCGTCCTGGCCGTGGCCGCGCTCCTCCAGGGCGGCCTGGCCTCGGCCCTGGCCTTCGTGGACGCCCTGGCGGGCATCGTGGCCCTGGCCTTCCTCCTGGGTGCGGCCTTCGCCGTGGCCCAGCCGGCCATCTTCGCCCTGGTCCCCCGGGCGGCCGGCGAGGACCGGACCACCGAGGCCAACGCCTACCTGGAGGCGGGGCGGTACGCCGGGGGCGTGCTGGGTCCCGTGGCGGCGGGGGGCCTGGCCGCGAGCCTGGGCGCCGGGGCGGCCCTCCTGGCCGACGCGGCCACCTTCGTCGTGCTGTTCGCGGCCGCCGCCTCCCTCCGGGTCCGCCGCCCGCCGGCCGGTCCCGTGGCCGGGCCACGGCGGGGGGAGGCCCGGGCGGGGCTGTCCTTCGTCCGCCGCGAGCCGCTGCTCCTGCTCGCCTTCGCGGTGGTCGCCGCCACGGTGCTGTTCGCGGCCGTCGACAACGTGGCCGAGGTCTTCTTCGCCAAGGACGACCTGGCCGCCGGGGACCTCGGGTACGGGGCCCTGGCCACCGTGTGGATGCTCGGCATGGTGGGGGGGGCCACCCTGGTGGCCCGGCGGCTACCCGACCGGCGG
>CAYVCH010000134.1:0-6738 GCA_964449755.1 uncultured Actinomycetes bacterium | reverse complement strand
GGACCACGCGCAGGTCCACCTCGCGCCGCCGGCGGCGGGCCTCCTCGCGGCGCTCGGCCTTGGTGGGACGGCGTCCGGTCGCCGTGACGCTTCCCGCCCTCGTCTGCCCTCCTCGCCAGCGACTGGCCACCCTACCCTCCCGCGGACCCGACCGGTCCAGGATAGACGGACGCCCCGGATGACGCGACGCCTAGGCAAGGCGTAGGTGCTGGCCGAGGTCCACCGGGGGCCGGGGCGGGGGCTCCCCGGGCGGCGGCCGTCCCACGGCCACCGTGCCCAGCAGGACCCACTCGGGCGGCAGCTCCAGGGCCTCCCGGGCCTCCTCCTGGCAGAACAGGCTGGAGGAGACCCAGCAGGAGGCCAGGCCCTGGGCGTGGAGGGCGAGGAGCAGGTTCTGGACGGCGGCCCCTCCGGCCAGCAGGAACATCTCGCGCTCGGCTCGGGACCGCGCCGCGTCCGGGTACCGGTGGGCGGCCCCGAGGCCCACCGCCGGGACGACGAGGGCCGGCGCCGCGCCGAGCAGCGCGTCGGAGCGCCGCAGGCGCCCCTCGATGACGGCCGCCGGGGTGCCGTCGCCCTCCAGGTCCCGGCGCCAGGCCTCGGCCATGGCTCCCAGGTACCGGCGGCGGGCAGCCCTCGACACCAGGCCCACGAACAGCCAGGGCCGGGTGTGGTGGGGCGCGGGGGCGGTGCACGCGGCCCGTACCGCCTCCTCCAGGGCCTCCCGGGGCACCTCCCCGGGCGCGAAGGTCCGGATGCTGCGCCGGGCCGAGATCGCCACCAGGGGCGACTCCCGGAACAGGTCGTCCTCGGGCCCCCGCACCAGGTCGGCGGCCCGCCCCGGCGGCGCCCCGGCGTGCACGCCGCGGACGAGGGCCGCGGGGACCCCGTCGGCCTTGCCCATGACCAGGCCACTGGCGGCCGCCACCTCGTCGGCCAGGGCCACCACGGTGGCCGTGAGGGCCCGCCCGGTGTGGTCGGGGGTCCCCCGGAGGTCCACCAGGGCCGGCAGCCCGGCCACGCCGACGGCCACGTTCACCAGGCCCCGCCGCCAGGGGCGGCCGAAGGTGTCGGTGACGACCACCGCTGGCCGGAAGCCCAGCCGCGCCGCCAGGGAGCGGCGCAGCCCGGCCGCGGAGGCGTCCGGGTCCTCGGGCAGGAGGGAGAGGAAGCCGGCGGGGACGTTCGACGCGTCCACCCCCGCGTTGGCGCAGACGAAGCCGTGGCGGGTCTCGGCGATGACCAGGTCCCCCCGGCGGGCCACGACCCGTCGGGCCTCCTGGGCCACCCAGGCCGCGCGGCCATCGCCCTCGGGGACCAGCCGGCCCTCGGCCTTGGAGACGACCTTCTGGGTCACCACCACCACGTCGCCGGGGCGCGCGCCGGCCCGCCGCAGGGGCCCGGCGAGCAGCCCCGCCAGGTCGTCGCCGGGGCGGATCTCGGGCACCCCCCTGACGGGGACGACCTCGACGGTCATGGCAGCAGGGCCAGGGCCGCCCGGGCCAGCGCCTCGGCCGCCGGGTCGTCGACCATGATCGTGTCGGTGACGGCCACCCCGACGCCGAGCTCCCCCTGGATGCGCGGGGCGAGGTCCCGGTCCCGCTCGTCCACCACCCAGCCCGCCAGCAGCCCGGCGTAGGCGCGGGCGGCGCCCAGGGCCGATACCTCCAGGCCGGCCGGGGGCATGAGGCGGTCGGCCATGCCCCGCAGCGGGGCCCCGGCCACGATGGGGGAGATCCCGACGACCCGCCCCCGTCGGGCCGCCACGGCCTCGCGGACCCCCGGCACGGCCAGGATGGGCCAGAGGGAGGCCACCGGGTTGGAGGGGCAGAGGATCACGGCCTCGGCTGCCCCCAGGGCCTCCAGGACCCCGGGGGCCGGCCGTGCGCGCTCCACCCCCGCGTAGCGGACGGCCTTCACCGCGTCCCGGGCCCCCCGGCGCACCCAGTACTCCTGGAAGTGCAAATCGAGGCCGCGGCCCTCGGCGTCGGCCACCTCGACCCGGGTCGTCACGGGGTCATCGCTCATGGGCAGGATCCGCCAGGGCAGCCCCAGGCGGGTCCGGAGCTCCTCGGTCACCGCGGACAGGGGTAGCCCCGCGCGGAGGCGCTCGGTGCGGAACAGGTGGGTGGCCAGGTCCCGGTCGCCCAGACTGAACCAGGCCTCCTCCCCCAGGGTGGCCCGGAGGGCCTCCATGGCGTGGAAGGTCTCACCCGCCAGGCCCCAGCCCCGCTCCCGGTCGGCGAGCCCCGCCAGCCAGTAGCAGACCGAGTCGAGGTCCGGGCAGACGTGCAGGCCGTAGACCTGGAGGTCGTCGGCGGTGTTCACGACGACCGCGAGCTCCAGCCCCTCGGCCCGGGCCACCCCCTGCAGGCCCCGGAGGAACTTCCCGGCGCCGACCCCGCCCGCGAGCGCCACCACGCGCACGGCCGATAGCGTAGTAGGCTCCCTGGCATGCCCGGGCCGACCGCCCACGCCGTCCGCCGGGCCCTCGCCCGGGCCGAGGCCGGCAAGAGCCTCTCGGTGGCGGAGGTGGAGGCCCTGCTGGCGGCCCGGGGGGCCGACCTGGGTCGGCTCATGGCCCTGGCCCGCCGCCTCCGGGCCCTGGGGCACGGGCGCACGGTCACCTACTCGCGGAAGGTCTTCATCCCCCTCACGATGCTCTGCCGGGACCGGTGCCACTACTGCACCTTCGCCAAGCCCCCGGCCCGCCTGGAGCGGCCCTTCCTCACCCCCGAGGAGGTGGTGGCCGTTGCCGACGCTGGCCGCCGGCTCGCCTGCAAGGAGGCCCTCTTCACCCTGGGAGACCGGCCCGAGGACCGCTACCCGGTGGCCCGGGCCTGGCTCGAGTCGCGGGGCTACCACTCGACCCTGGACTACCTGCGGGCCGTGGCCATCCGGGTCATCGAGGCGACGGGGCTCCTGCCCCACCTGAACCCCGGGGTCATGGGCTACGAGGAACTGGCCCGCCTCAAGCACGTGTCGGCCTCCATGGGGTTGATGCTCGAGACCGTCTCGGACCGCCTCTCGCGGCGGGGGGGCCCTCACTTCGGCTCGCCCGACAAGGTGCCCGCCGTGCGCCTGCGGACCATCGAGGACGCCGGGCGCCTGGCCATCCCCTTCACCACCGGGATCCTCGTGGGCATCGGCGAGACCCTGCGCGAGCGGGCGGAGTCCCTCCTCGCCCTCCGGGAGCTGCACCGCCGCTACCGGCACATCCAGGAGGTGATCGTCCAGAACTTCGTGCCGAAGCCCGGGACCCCGATGCGGGACGCGCCGCCTCCGGGGCGAGAGGAGTTCCTGGCGGCCGTCGCCACCGCCCGGGTCGTCTTCGGGCCGCACATGAGCGTGCAGGCCCCTCCGAACCTCTCCGACGACGACTTCGGCGAGCTCCTGGACGCCGGCATCAGTGACTGGGGCGGGGTGTCCCCGCTGACGCCGGACCACGTGAACCCGGAGAAGCCCTGGCCGGCCCTGGATCGCCTGGCCGCGGCCACCGTGGGCCGGGGGCTGGTCCTGCGGGAGCGGCTCGCCATCTACCCGCGCTACGCCCTCCGGCCCGACCCCTACCTGGCGGGCAAGATGCGACGGCCGGTGGCGGCCCTGGTGGGCGAGGACGGTCTGGCCCGGGAGGGCCAGGTGCCGGAGCCGGTGCCCTGGCAGGACCCCGACGTCCAGTGGAAGCCGCGGACCACCGCCCTCACCTTCGCCAGGGGGCCCGGGGCGGGCCTGCGGGAGGACGCCGCCGCCGTCTACGGCTCCTTCGACGACATGCCGGCGGCCACCGGGCAGTGGCTCCGCGAGCGCGTCGCGCCGGCCCGGGTGGAGGCCGAGGTCCGGTGGGCCCTGGCCAAGGCCGAGGCGGGGCGGTCCCTCACCGACGCCGACGCCCTGGCCCTGTTCCGGGCCGAGGGCGGAGCCCTGGAGGCCCTCTGCCGGGTCGCCGACGCCCTGCGGGCCGAGGCCGTGGGCGACGAGGTGACCTACGTGGTGAACCGCAACATCAACTTCTCCAACGTCTGCTACGTGGGCTGCCGGTTCTGCGCCTTCGCCCAGCGGGAGGTGGACCCCGAGGCCTACACCCTGACCCTGGAGGAGGTGGCCGACCGGGCCGAGGAGGCCTGGGACTGGGGGGCCACGGAGGTCTGCATGCAGGGGGGCATCCACCCGGACCTGCCGGGCACCTTCTACTTCGACCTCCTGGACGCCGTGAAGGGCCGGGTGCCCGAGATCCACGTGCACGCCTTCAGCCCCATGGAGATCTTCGCCGGGGCCACGAAGCTCGGCATCTCGTACCGCGAGTTCCTCGAGGAGTGCCGCCGCCACGGCCTGGACACGATCCCCGGGACCGCCGCCGAGATCCTGGACGACGAGGTGCGCTGGGTGCTCACGAAGGGGAAGCTCCCGGCGGACACCTGGGAGGAGATCGTCCGGACCGCCCACGACCTCGGGATCCGCTCCTCCTCGACCATCATGTACGGCCACGTGGACGCCCCTCCCCACTGGGTGGCGCACCTGCGGCGGATCGCCCGCATCCAGCGGGACACCGGCGGCTTCACGGAGTTCGTGCCCCTGCCCTTCGTCCACCAGAATGCCCCCATCTACCTGGCCGGCAAGGCCCGCCCGGGCCCCACCTTCGAGGAGAACCGGCGGATGCACGCGGTCGCCCGCATCCTCCTCCACGGCCTGATCCCGAACGTGCAGGTCTCCTGGGTGAAGATGGGCATCGAGGCGTGCCAGGTGATCCTGCGGGGCGGGGCCAACGACTTCGGCGGCACCCTCATGGAGGAGACCATCAGCCGCATGGCCGGGGCGGAGTGGGGCATCCGCAAGGACCCGGCGGAGCTGGAGGCGGCCATCCGGGCCATCGGCCGTGTCCCGGTGGAGCGGACGACCACCTACGGCCGCGTGGTGCGCCCGACGGGTGGCGCCCGTGGGCTCGCCCGAGCGGGAACTGGTCAAGCTACCTGACCATCCCCTCTCGACGATTTCTCGCCGGAAACCCTTGAATCGCGCCCCCGGGACGACGACGATTGCGCGTTGGGGACGCGAAGTTCGGGGGATGTGGAGGAAAAGGTTGCGCTGCCTCTTGTCATGGAGGCCGGGGACCCTTCAGAATCACACAGATGTGATTCGGGGAGGAGGACGGTGCACCACTACATCCCCTGGCAGGAACGGGCGCGGTGTCGGGACCACGATCCCGAGATCTTCTTCCCCGAGAAGGGAGGGTCCTCGAGGGAGGCGAAGCGGATCTGCGCGGAGTGCCCCGTGCGCATCGAGTGCCTGAACTACGCGCTGCGCCGCGACGAGCGGTACGGGGTCTGGGGCGGGATGAGCGAGCGGGAGCGGCGACGCCTGAAGCGCATGGCGTCCTGATCCATCGAAAGGGGGTGAGGAATGGCGACGGCGAAGAAGGCGACGGCGAAGAAGGCGACGGCGAAGAAGGCCACGGCCAAGAAGGCCACGGCCAAGAAGGCCACGGCCAAGAAGGCCGCCGCGAAGAAGACCACCGCGAAGAAGGCCACGGCCAAGAAGGCCACGGCCAAGCGGCGCTGAGCCGACACCGCCGGAAGCCGTGCCGAAGGGGGGCCGCGGGGTCCCCCTTCCGCGTGTAGGGGGTGGCGGCGTGCTAGGCTGCCCGCCGCGCCTGTGCCCATGACGCGCACCGGAGCCCACACACCCACCGACCGACGCGCGGCCGCGCCCTCGACCGTGCTCGTGGTGCTCGTGGTCCGGGACGGCGTCCGGTGGCTGCGCCAGTGCCTGCGGTCCCTGGCCGTCCAGACCCACCCAAGGGTCGGCGTGGTGGCCGTGGACAACGCCTCCTCGGACGGGTCCCGGCCCCTGCTGGAGCGGGCCCTGGGGCCGGGCCGGGTGCTCCCCCTCGAGCGGGACCTGGGCGTCGCCGGCTCGGTGCGGGCGGCCCTCGGGCTGCCCGGGGCGGCGGAGGCCGACTACCTGCTGGTCCTCCACGACGACGTGGCGCTCGAGCCCGACGCCGTGGCCCGGCTGGTGGAGGCGGCGCGGATGGAGGGGCGAGGGCCGGTGGGGGTGGTGGGTCCCAAGGTCGTGGACTGGGACGACCCGCGGGTGCTCCGGGAGGTGGGACGCGGGAGCGACCGGTTCGGCCGCCCCTACAGCCCGCTCCAGGACGGGGAGATGGACCACGGGCAGTATGACCGCGTGGTGGAGGTCCTCTCCGTCTCCTCCTGCGCCATGTTGATCTCCCGGGAGGCCTGGCGGCGGGCGGACGGGCTGGACGAGCGGCTGGGGTCCCACCACGAGGACCTGGACTTCTGCTGGCGGGCGCGGTTGGCGGGGTACCGGGTGCTGATGACCCCCCTGGCGAGGGCCAGGCACCGGGCGGCCAGCCAGCGGGGGGAGCGGCCACGCCAGGCTCGCACCCGCCGGTACTACGCGGAGCGGGCCGGTCTGCTCATGATGCTGAAGAGCTACGGCGTCGCGTCCCTGGCCTGGCTGCTGCCCCTGTACGCCGCCCTGGGCCTGGCCCGGCTGGGCCTCCTCGCCCTGTCCCGCCGGTTCGAGGACGCCTTCGAGCTGCTGGCGGCGTGGGGCTGGAACCTGCGCCACCTGCCCGGGACGCTGCGGCGACGGGTCCGGGCCCAGGCCGTCCGGGCGGTGCGCGACCGGCACGTCCGTCGATTCATGGAGCCCGTGGCCCTGTGGGTCCCCCGCTGGCTGGAGAGGGCCGCCCAGATCCTGGCCGAGCAGCGGGGC
>CAYVCH010000133.1:0-6790 GCA_964449755.1 uncultured Actinomycetes bacterium | reverse complement strand
CGGTCCGCCCCGCTGAGGCCGGTCCCGGAGGAGGCCCCCCGGTTCTGCTCGAGCTGCGGCCACCCCCTGGAGGCGGGGGCCCGGTTCTGCTCGAGCTGCGGCCACCGCGCGGCCTGAAAGGGGGCACGGGGCGAGGCCCGCCCGTCCCGGCGGGCCTCCTCCCCGGCCCTACGCCGGGCCGCCGATGGGACGGAAACCCACGACGCGGTAGCGGAAGACGCCCCCGGGAGCCTCGCACGCGACCTCGTCGCCAGCTCGGGCGCCGAGGAGGGCGGACCCCAGGGGGGAGGACGTGGTGACCGTGCGGACGCCGGGCACTCGCTCCTCTGCCGAGTCGGCGAGGAGGTAGGTCTCCTCCCCGGGGCCCTCCTCGTCCAGGGCCTGGACCGTCACGATCATGTGGGGCGCCACGGCCTCCGCCCCGGCCGGCGCCTCCACGATGTCCGGGTCCCGGAGCATCTGCTCGAGCTTCCGGATGCGCGCCTCCAGCAGGGCCTGCTCGTTCTTGGCGGCGTCGAACTCCGCGTTCTCCCGGATGTCGCCGTGCTCGCGGGCCGCCCGCAGGCGCTCCGCCATGCGGGCCCGGCCCTGGGTCCGCAGCTCCTCCAGCTCGGCCCGGAGACGCCGGTACGCGTCCAGGGTGAGGGTGGCGGTCGGCTGCTCACCGGGCTTGCGGGGGGGTCGGCGGGCGAGTTCCTCCGGCAGGTCCTCCATGGCGCTGAATCTAGCAGCCACCCCGGGGGCGCCGTGGGGGAGGCCGGCTCGCGCGGGGTCAGGAGGCCGGGACCGCCCACACGCCGTGGGGGCCGGCGCCGACGGCGATCACGGCGGCCCGCCGGTAGCGGTCGGTCCGGTAGACCACCAGCCGTCCCCCCGCGTGGTCGGCGACGACGGCCCAGCGCCCATCGGCGGTGACGGCCACGTGGTGGGGCTCCCCCGGGAAGGGCAAGGATCGAAGCAGCCGCACTGGCCGGACCGAGAGCACGTAGACCCGGCGCGCGCCGTGGTCCGTGACCCACGCCCGCCTGCCATCGGGTGAGAAGGCCAGGTGGTGGGCCTCGACGCCGAGGGGCAGGGTCCGCACGAGCCGGTCGCCCCGGAACACGTGGAGGGCCCCCTCCCAGTCCGTCACCCAGAGCCGCCCGTCGGGGGCGAACAGGAGGTCGTGGGGGGCCACCCCCGTCCCGACGTACCGCACGAGGCGGCCCCTGCGGAGGTCCACCACGGCCAGGTCATCGCTGCCCTCCAGGGTCACCCAGGCCCGCCGGCCGCCGGGGGTGACGGCCAGGTCGTGGGGGAGCGCCCGGAGCCGCACGCTCCGCCGCCGGTCCCCGTCCGCGGTCAGCCGGTCGACCCGGCCCGCTCCCCGGTTCGCCACGACCAGGAGGTCCCCGGCGGCCTTCACGTCGTGGGGGGCGCCGCCCAGCCACACGAAGCGCACCGTCCCCACCTCGACCAGGGCCACTCGGTCCGACGCCCACAGCGCCACCGCCACGGTCCCTTCGGCTACCGCCGTGAGGTTGTGGGGCCCACCCGGGGTCCGGTACCGCTCCACCACCCGGCGGCGGGCCACGTCCACGAGGACCGTCCGCTCCGCGTCCTCCACGGCAACCCACACGAGGGCCCCCGGCTCGACCGCTCCTCCAGCCCGGCCCCCGACCGTGGCAGGAGCCGCCGCCCTCCCCGGAGGTGGTGTCCCCCCGACCGGCGCCCCGCCGGCCGCGGAGGGCGGGCCGGCGCAGGCCACGGCCAGCGCCGCCAGGAGCAGCCCGGGGGCGGACGCCCTCACACCCGAACCGACGCGGCCCCGGCCCCCCCGGTTCCCGCCCGACGGGCCGGGCCAGCATGACCACCGGCAGAGGGGCCTTCAGACCTCGGAGAAGAAGACGTTCTTCACCTCGGTGTAGAGGTTGACCGCGTGCATCCCCATCTCGCGGCCGATCCCCGAGCGCTTGAAGCCGCCGAAGGGAGCCTCGGTGTGGACGCTGTGGGCGGAGTTCACCGACAGCACGCCGGTGCGGATCCCCCTGGCCACCCGGATGGCCCGCCCCAGGTCCCGGGTCCAGATGGACCCGGACAGACCGTAGACGGTCTCGTTGGCCAGACGCACGGCCTCCTCCTCGGTGTCGAAGGGGATCACGCAGGCCACAGGGCCGAAGATCTCCTCCTGGGCCACCCGCCAGCGGTTGTCCACGTCGGCCAGGATGGCCGGGCGGAGGAAGAAGCCTCCCGCCAGGTCGGGGTCGTCGGGGACCTGCCCGCCGGTGACCAGCCGGGCCCCCTCCTCCAGGCCCAGCTGAATGTAGTCCAGGGAGGTCTGCCGCTGGCTCGCCGAGATCAGGGGACCGAGGTCGGTGGCCTCGTCCAGGGGCTGGCCCACCCGCAGCTCCTCGGTGCGCTTGCCCAGCCGCTCCAGGAACTCGTCGTAGACGGGGCGCTGGACGAGCATGCGCGAGCGGGAGCAGCAGTCCTGGCCGGTGTTGTCGAAGACGGCCCACACCGACTTCTCCACGCAGAGGTCCAGGTCGGCGTCGGCGAAGACGACGTTGGCCGACTTGCCGCCGAGCTCCAGGGAGACCCGGGTGATGTTGTCGGCGCAGAGCTTCATGATCTGGCCCCCCACCTCGGTGGAGCCGGTGAACCCCACCTTCGACACCCGGGGGTCGGTGACCAGGGCGTTGCCGACCTTCGAGCCCGGCCCGGGCAGCACCGAGATGGTCTCCGGCGGCAGGCCGGCCTCCACCAGGAGGTCGGCGAGCATGAGGGCCGACAGCGGCGTGTAGGTGGCGGGCTTCAGGATGATGGTGTTCCCGCAGGCCAGGGCCGGCCCGACCTTCCAGGAGGCGATGACCAGGGGGAAGTTCCAGGGCGTGATGAGGGCACAGACCCCCACTGGCTCCCGCAGGGTGACGTCGAGGCCAGGGTCCTGGACGGGGACGGTCTCCCCGAAGACCTTGTTGGCGGCGCCGCCCCAGTACTCCAGGACGTTGGCCACGAGGTGCATCTCGGCCCGGGCAGCGGCGATGGGCTTGCCCACGTTCCGGGCCTCCACCACGGCGAAGTCCTCGAGGCGCTCCCGGAGGAGGGCGGAGGCCCGCAGGAGCACCCGGCCCCGCTCCGTCGCGTTCGTCCGCCGCCAGGCCCCCTCCTCGAAGGCCCGGTGGGCGACCTCCACGGCGCGGCGGACGTCCTCCTCGGACGCCCTCGCCACCTCCGCCATGGGCTGGCCCGTCGCCGGCTCGACGACCTCGAAGGTCTCTCCCTCGGCGGCGGGAACCCGCGTTCCGCCCAGCACCAGCAGCTCGACGCCCATGGTCGGCTCCCCTCCTCGCTCCGTGGCCACCCGACGCGGGGGCGATGATACGGCCCCGACCCGAGGGCCTGTCCGCGGCCCCGGGGCCCGCCTCCCTCGGGCCCTTGGCCCCGAACCCACCGTGCGGACTCCGTCCCGTTTGCGATACGATCGGGCCCGTCCCGACAGTTTGTCAGACAGATTCCCGGGAGGCCCCGTGCGGCTGGCAGGACGGATGGGAAGGCTCGGCACCGAGTCCGCCTTCGAGGTCCTGGCCCGGGCTCGGGCCCTGGAGGCGGAGGGCCGGGAGGTCATCCACCTGGAGATCGGGGAGCCGGACTTCGACACCCCCGAGCACATCCGCCAGGCGGCCAAGGAGGCCCTGGACCGGGGCGAGACCCACTACGTCCCGGCCCCGGGGATCCCCGCCCTCCGGGAGGCGGTGGCCGCCTTCCTGCACGAGCGGCGGGGCCTGCCCACGGATCCCGGTCGCGTGGTCGTCACCCCGGGGGCCAAGCCCATCATGTTCTTCACCATCCTCGCCCTCTGCCAGGAGGGCGACGAGGTCCTCTACCCGGACCCCGGCTTCCCCATGTACGAGTCCATCGCCGCCTTCGCCGGGGCCAGGCCGGTGCCCGTCCCCCTGCGGGAGGAGCACGGGTTCCGCCTCGACCCCGAGGAGCTCGCCTCCCTCGTCACCGCCCGGACCCGCCTCCTCGTCCTGAACTCGCCCCACAACCCCTGCGGCAGCACGCTGTCCCGCGAGGACCTGGAGGCCGTGGCCGAGGTCGTGCTCCGCCACGACCTCACGGTCCTGTCCGACGAGGTGTACTGGGCCATCCGCTACGACGGCCCCCACGCGAGCATCCTGGACGTGGAGGGCCTCGCCGAACGGACGGTGCTCCTCGACGGGTGGTCCAAGACCTTCGCCATGACCGGCTGGCGCCTGGGCTTCGGGGTGATCCCCGAGGCCCTGGTGGAGCCGGTGACCCGCCTCGTCATCAACTCCGTCTCCTGCACGTCGGCCTTCAGCCAGCACGCCGCCATCGCGGCCCTCACCGGCCCCTGGGAGCCGGTGGAGCGGATGGTCGCCGAGTTCCGGCGGCGGCGCGACGTCATCGTGGCGGGCCTGAACGCCATCCCCGGCATCTCGTGTCTGCCACCGGGAGGCGCGTTCTACGTCTTCCCCAGCGTGCGGGAGCTGGGGGTGCCCTCGAAGGTGGTGGAGGAGCGGCTCCTCGAGCGGGCCGGCGTGGCCTGCCTCTCCGGCACGGCCTTCGGGCGCTACGGCGACGGGTACCTGCGCTTCTCCTACGCGACCTCGGTGGAGAACATCCAGCGGGCCCTGGAGGCGGTCCGGGCGACCCTCCCGGAGGTGGCCCGTGTCTAGCGAGCGGTGGCCGGTCCTCGTGACCCGCCGGCTGCCGGAGCCCGCCATGGAGGCCATCCGGGCCCGCTGCGACGCCGACGTCTGGGAGGGCGAGTTCGCCATCCCCCGGGACGAGCTGCTGCGGCGGGTACAGGGCAAGGTGGGGGCGGTGACCCTCCTCACCGAGAAGGTGGACGCCGAGTTCCTCGACGCCGCCGGGCCGCAGCTCAAGATCGTGGCCAACTACGCCGTGGGCTTCGACAACATCGACGTGGCCGAGTGCACCCGGCGGGGGGTGCTGGCCTCCAACACCCCCGAGGTCCTCACCGAGACCACCGCCGACCTGGCCTGGGCCCTGCTCATGGCGGCGGCCCGCCGGGTGGCCGAGGGCGACCGGTTCCTCCGGGCCCGCCGCCCCTGGATCTGGGGGCCCGAGATGATGCTCGGCCAGGACGTCCACGGCAAGACCCTCGGGATCGTGGGGTTCGGGCGGATCGGCCAGGCCGTGGCCCGCCGGGCCAGGGGCTTCGGCATGCGGATCATCTACCACGACGTCTACCGTCCGCCGGCCGAGGTGGAGGCGGAGCTGGGGGCCGAGTACCGCGAGCTCGGTGAGCTCCTGGCCGAGGCCGACCACATCTCCATCCACGTGGCCCTCACCCCAGAGACCCACCACCTGTTCGGGGCCGAGGAGTTCCGGAAGATGAAGCCCACGGCCGTCCTCGTCAACACCTCCCGGGGCCCCGTCGTCGACGAGGCAGCCCTGGCGGCGGCCCTGAGGGCGGGGGAGATCTTCGCGGCCGGCCTCGACGTCTTCGAGCGGGAGCCCGAGGTCCACCCCGACCTGCTCGAGCTCGACAACGTCGTCGTCATCCCCCACCTGGGCAGCGCCACCGTGGAGACCCGCATCGCCATGGGAATGCTGGCGGCCGAGAACCTCATCGCCGCCCTGGAGGGGCGGCGCCCCCCCACCCTGGTGAACGCCGAGGTCTGGGAAAGGAGCCACCATGCGCCTTGAGGGGAAGGTCGCGCTCATCACGGGGGCCGGCAGCGGCATCGGCCGCCTGACCGCCCAGACCTTCGCCCGGGAGGGGGCGCGGGTGGTGGTCGCCGACGTCGTCGACGACGCCGGGGAGGAGACGGCCCGGGCCATCCGGGAGGCCGGCGGGGAGGCCGCCTACGTCCACGCCGACGTCTCGAGCGACGCCGAGGTCCGGGCCATGGTGGGGTTCGCCGTGGAGCGGTACGGCAAGCTCGACGTGATGATGAACAACGCCGGGATCTTCCACGCCCGGGACGGCTCGGTCACCGAAACCGACGAGGAGACCTGGGACCGCACCATCGCCATCAACCTGAAGGGGGTGTTCCTGGGCTCCAAGCACGGCGTCCGGGCCATGCTGGAGTCGGGCGGGGGCTCCCTCATCAACGTGGCCTCCTTCGTGGCCCTCATGGGGGCGGCCGTCCCGCAGATCGCGTACACGGCCTCCAAGGGCGGTGTCCTCGCCATGACCCGGGAGATCGCCGTGGAGTTCGCCCGCCGGGGCATCCGGGCGAACGCCCTGTGCCCGGGCCCCATCGAGACCCCCCTCCTGGCAGAGCTGCTGGCCGACCCCGCAGCCCGGGCCCGCCGCCTGGTGCACATCCCCGTCGGGCGCTTCGGCCAGGGCCAGGAGATCGCCAACGCCGCCCTCTTCCTCGCCTCCGAGGAGTCGTCGTTCATGACCGGGGCGGCCCTGGTCGTGGACGGCGGGATCACCGCCGCCTACATCACGCCCGAGTAGCGGCCGCCGGAATCCGGGGGCGCAGTAGCATGGCCTCGTGGGCACGTTCCTGGCCTGGGGTGTCGGCCTCGAGGCGTGGCCGCGGGCGGCGGGGGCACTGGACGCCGCGCCCCTCGCCTGGGCCCTGCTGTTCCTGGTCGGGGCCCGCCTCGCCCTGGGCCTGCGGGTGAGGGCCCTGACCGTCCTCGGGGCGGTGGTCGCCGGCGCCCTCTGGGCGGACCTGGTCCACCGCTGGGGGCTCGTGGCCCCCGGCGTGGCCGGCCTCCTCGCGCTCCTCGTGGGCGGCGTCCTCGGGTCCCGCCGCCGGCGCCCGGCCTGAGCGGAGGGGCACGCGACGGGCGGTCGGGC
>CAYVCH010000132.1:0-6791 GCA_964449755.1 uncultured Actinomycetes bacterium | reverse complement strand
GGGCGGGTCGTAGCTCGTGCTCGTGTCGCCATTGAAGTGGGGGCTCTGGTAGACCCGCATCGCATCGTTCGTGTGCAGGGGGCCATTGATGACGTCCACCCCGATGAACGTGATCTCGGTGCAGTAGGGCGGGTCGGTGTCGCCGGGGAAGTCCACCCGGGCGGGGACGTCCCGGCCCTCGTAGTAGTGCCTGGCGCAGTAGGTCTGGGCCTCGGCCGGCGTGTAGTAGTCGCTTTCGCCGTAGTCGGCGGGGTCCTTCGTCTCGTACTCGGTGTAGTAGAGGAAGTCCAGGAAGTTCCGTCGGCGTAGGGTGACCCGGACGGTACGGGTCACGTCGCGGACCCGGCCCGTGGAGGTGAGGATCACCGTCCCATTCACCGGGAGCTGGCTCCGGTCGACGTCGTAGCGGAAGGACGCGTCGCTGGCGCCCCCGGGGACCGCCACCCAGTCGGTGAAGGCCTGGTTGCCGTCGGGGGGCGGCGGGTCCGGGGGAGCTCCGTACTGCCAGTAGGACCCGTCCTGGTTCAGCCGGTACAGGTAGTCGTCGACCCCGGCCTCGGCAGCGGCCAGGGCGGCGTTCCAGTCCTGGTCGTGGCGGGACAGGTCCTGGGACCCCACCGCGTAGTCGAGCACGGCCACCACCAGGGCGAGGACGGCGACCAGGGCGACCAAGGTGACGACGAGGACGACCCCCCGGTCATCGTCGCGAACGCGGCTCAGCATCGGCTCACCGCTAGGTCGGGGGCGGGTTGTAGTACACGTTGGGCAGCCGAACCCGGTTCACGAGGACCGTCTCCGGC
This sequence comes from uncultured Actinomycetes bacterium, assembly GCA_964449755.1. Taxonomy (GTDB): domain Bacteria; phylum Actinomycetota; class UBA4738; order UBA4738; family HRBIN12; genus CAYVCH01. The sequence goes on along the minus strand of CAYVCH010000132.1, from coordinate 5,991 downwards.
ACGGGGAGGAGGCTGTCCCTCCGCAGGGCGAGGCGGACGCCGACGGCCTTCACGAGGAGGGCGTCGGCGGCGACGAGGGGGGTGTCGTCGGTGGAGAATGGGACGAGCTGGCCCTCCTCGTCCACGTAGTAGTAGGTGAAGATGGCCTCGGCGGGGTCGAGGAGGTCGTTGGCCACGTACCGGCCGACCAGGCGGACCCTGGCCGACCCCGGCCCCGACGGGTACTCGCAGTCGGGCGGGGTGCCGGCGGAGGGCTCGGTCACCTCCTCCACCAGCTCCCGGTCGGCGTTCACGTAGACGTGGACGACCTTGGGACAGGAGGTGGTGAGGTTCAGGTTGGCGTAGAAGGTCATCTCGTTGTCGTCGGCCAGGGTCGGGCCGCCGGGATTCCCCGGGTCCTCCAGGAGGAAGGGAGGATCGGTGGCGGTGAGCTTGGCCGCCGTCCGGATGTCCTTGGTCAGGACCTGCATGAGGATCCGGCCCTCCCCGAGGTTCTCCAGCCGGCGAATGCCGCCGGCGGCGGTCCGCTCGAAGGCGGCCACCAGCTGGAGGACGGCGCCGAGGACGACGGCGAGGACGACCAGGGCGATGGCGAGCTCGACTACGGTGAGTCCGGCCTCCCCCCGGGACGAGCCCGTTCCCTCCGCCGGCGTCACTGGTCCACCACCACGTCGAAGGGCCACTGTCCGTCCCCGTCGGCGGGGGGAGCGGAGGGGTCCAGGAGCACGCTTCCCGCCGGCTGCCCCGCCACCGCGATGGTCCACGTGCCCCAGGGGAGGGCGAAGAGGAGCACACCCTCCTCGTCCGTGGCCCCCATGGCGTAGTGGGCTCCCGCCGTGCACCCCGGAGAGGGCTCCGAGGCGTGGTCGGCGTCGACGGGCTGGTCGGGAACGGGCACGTACTGCCCGAAGAAGGGGTCGTAGTGCCGGACGGTCACCCGGACCTCGGGCATGAGGACGCTGGCGTCGGTCGTCTGCCCCGGCTCGGTGGCGACCCCCGTACGGACTCCCCCCGGGTAGGCGGCGGGGTCGGCGTCGCTGCAGTCCCCCGCCCAGACCTCGTAGCCGTCGGCATACGGGAAGAGGGACCCGATGACCCGGGGGCTGCCGCTGCCGGGCACCACCCGCACCCCGGCGGGAAGGAGATGGGTGTTGGCGAGGCTGACGGGCACCGTGGCCGGCGCCGGCCCTCCCTCGTCCTTGCCTACCAGGGACAGGGACAGGGTGGCGGCGAGGTCGTACTGGAACTGGACGGAGGCGGTGGAGCCGACGATCACCGAGGCCGGCTGGGAGGGCTCCGCCACCCCCTGGAGGTCCACGTAGCCGGGGGCGGAGGCGGTGACCGTGTAGTCCCCGGCGGGCAGGAAGGCGAAGAAGGCACAGCCGTCGGAGTTGGTCACCTGGCTGGACCCTTGGGGGCCGGCCAGGACGATGAGGATCCCCCCCTCGGGCAGGCCGTCCCGGTCCATGACCTTCACCGCGATGTGCCCGGAGTTGGGGTCAAAGGCCCCCACCGGCGGCGTGAGGAGCGTGTGGGCCCGGACGGGCTGGACGCCCCCCATGTTCGGCCAGGTGACGGTGACGTCCACCCGGAGGTAGGCGGGGCGCTCCCCGGGGGGCGCGTCGCAGGCACCCCCCGAGGCATCCCGGGTCACCCACTCCGCCTCCCGGGTGATCGTGTAGGGGACCGGCGGGGCCCCCACCGCCTCCGTCCGTACCACCTGCCCCAGGGGCAGGTCGGCGAAGGCCGTGGCCCGGACGGTGTCCATCTCCTGGCCCGCCAGGTTCGCCGCCACGGTCCGGTGGCGGCTCCCCCCCACGAGCCTCAGGCTGCCGCCCATGACCACGACCAGGCCCACGGCCACGGCTGCCAGGACGAAGACGGCCACCAGGACCTCGACCATGGTGAAGCCGGCCTCACGGCCGCGCCTCGGGGGCAGCGACCGCCCCCCCTTCGCCGGTGCTGCGGTCATCCCGGGTAGGTATCGGGAGGGGCGAAGGCGCACTTAAGGGCGGGAGCAGCCAGGGAGGGGCGGCCCGCTGGCCGCCCCTCCCTGCGCTCGCCGCCGGTGCTACCAGCTCGACTGGTTGCACTTACCGTTCGTGTCCACGTCCTGGTACCTGGTGCCGGAGTTGTACGTGGTCCCGCTGGCCACGTTGTCCGAGATGCAGAAGTAGGTCCCGGACGTGCTCCGCCGGACCAGGGTGAGGACGGTGGCCGTGTTCTCGGCGATCACCACCCGGTTGTAGTTCGTCGTCGGGTCCCCCGCGCCGTACCAGGTGAGGGAGGGCTCGATGGTCTCCGGGGGCGACGCTGCGGTACACGCCGAGTTCGCGGCGCAGCCCGTGTTGAACCCCGTGTAGGTGTCGTCGTCGGTGAAGAAGGTCTTCCCCGCCGCGAGCCCGTTGCGGAGGTCCGACTGGGCCGCCCGGTTGGCCGCCCGCTGCCGGGCGCCGAGGAAGGTGGGCAGGGCGATGGCGACGAGGATGCCGATGATGAGGATCACCACCATCAGCTCGATGAGCGTGAACCCCGCCTCCTCCCGGCGCCGCTCGGAAAGCCACCTGTGCAACGTGTTCACCTCCTTTCCCTGCGTCTTCCGCGCCGGACGCCGGCGCGCTCTCGGGCAGTCATCGGCGCCGGTGGGGGCGGCCCTGGAGTCCCGGACGGGGGGATTTTTCCTGGCCCAGAATGACTACCCAGTGGTGGCCTTCCCCGGGGCGCAGCTCGGGCGGACCCGGGGCCCCCCTCGACGCTTCGCCCCGGCCAGGCCCCGGCCTCGAGTGACCCCCGCCCTACCTGATCAGGTTGACCAAGTTGAACATGGGCATGTAGAGGGCGATGACGGCTGCCCCCACGGCCCCCCCGATGATGGCGATGAGGACGGGCTCGATGAGGGAGGTGAGGGCCTCCACCGCCGCCTCCACCTCGGCCTCGTAGAAGGAGGCCACCTTCTCCAGCATGGCGTCCACGGCCCCCGTCTCCTCGCCCACGGCGAGCATCTGGACGACCATGGGGGGGAACACCCGGTGCTGGGCCAGGGGCCGGGCCACGGACTCGCCCTCCCGGACGCTGCCCTTCACTTCAGCCACCGCCCGGGCGATGGGCCGGTTGTTGACGGTCTCGGCCACGATGTCGAGGGACTGGAGGATCGGCACCCCCGATCGGAGGAGCATCCCCAGGGTGCTCGCGAACCGGGCCAGGGCCGCCTTGTGGAACAGGGGCCCGAAGATGGGGATGCGGAGCTTCAACCGGTCCACCTGCTCCCGGCCCCGGTCGGTGGCCCGGTACCGGCGGAACAGGAACCAGCCGAGGAGGCCCCCGGCCAGGACCCCGTACCAGTAGGTCCGCACGAGCCGGGACACCCCGAGGAGGATGCGGGTGGGGATGGGGAGCTGGCTGCCCAGCTCCGCGTAGATGTCCTCGAACTGGGGGACGACGAAGACGAGCATGGCGGTGAGGATGAGGGAGACGAAGACGACGACCACCGCCGGATAGGTCATGGCCGACTTCACCTTCCGGCGCAGCTCCACCTGGCGCTCCACCTGGTCGGCGATGCGGAGCAGGACCGCGTCGAGGACGCCTCCGGTCTCCCCCGACCGGACCATGGCGACGTGGAGGTCGGTGAAGGTCCTCGGGTGCCTCGCCATGGCCTCGGAGAGGGAGTGCCCCTGCTCGACGTCGAGGCGGCTCCGGGTGAGCACCTTCGACAGCTCCCGGCTCTCCGTCTGGTCGGCGAGGATGGCGAGGGCCCGCAGGATGGGGAGCCCGGCGTTCACCATGGTGGCGAACTGTCGGAAGAACACGGCCAGGTGCCTCGGCCGGACGTGGCCGGGCCGGAGGGTGACCTCCCTCTGGAGCCCGGTCCCCGCTCGGGCCACCTCGAGGGGGACGTACCCCATCTCCCGGAGCCGGCGGATCACGAGGCCCTGGCCGTTGGCGACGAGGGTCCCCGTCCGGAGCCTTCCCGCCGGGTCCCGGGCCCTGTACCGGTAGGTGGTGGCCATCCCGCTCCTCCCCTCACGCCACCGGTGCCCACCGCTCGGCGGCGGGCACCGCGCCCCCGGCCCCGTAGCCGAGGAGCCGGCCCAGCTCCTCGGGGTCGTGACAGCGCTCGAAGGCGAGCGCCCGCGAGACCCTTCCCGCCTTCACGAGGTGGGCCAAGGCCATGTCCATGGTCTGCATGCCATGGCGGCTCCCGGCCTGCACGACGGAGTAGATCTGGTGCACCTTTCCCTCCCGGATGAGGTTGCGCACCGCCGGGGTGGCCACCAGGACCTCCACCGCCACCACCCGGCCGTCGCCGCTGGCGGTGATGAGGAGCTGCTGGGCCACCACGCCCTGGAGGGTGCCGGCCAGCTGGACACGCACTTGCTGCTGCTGGTGGGGAGGGAAGACGTCGATGATCCGGTCGATGGTCTGGGGGGCGTCCTGGGTGTGGAGGGTGGCGAAGACGAGGTGGCCGGTCTCGGCGGCGGTGATGGCGGTGGCGATGGTCTCCAGGTCCCGCATCTCCCCCACCATGATCACGTCGGGATCCTGGCGCAGGACGTGGCGGAGGGCCTGGGCGAAGCCCTGGGTGTCGGCGCCCACCTCCCGCTGGTTCACGATGCAGCGCTTGTGCCTGTGGAGGAACTCGATGGGGTCCTCCACGGTGATGATGTGGGCGGCCCGCTCTCGGTTCACGATGTCCACCATGGCCGCCAGGGTGGTGGACTTGCCCGAGCCCGTGGGGCCGGTGACCACCACGAGCCCCCGGGGACGGCGGGCGAGGTCGGCCACGACCGGGGGCAGGCCCAGCTCCTCCAGTCCCTTGATCTCGTAGGGCACGGCCCGGAAGGCCGCCCCCAGGCTGTTCCGCTGGAAGTAGACGTTGACCCGAAACCGGCCCTTGCCCGGCAGGCTGAGGGAGGTGTCCAGCTCCAGGTCCTCCTCGAGACGCTCCCGGAGGCGCTGGGGCAGGACGGCATAGATCATCCGCTGGAGGCTCTTGGGACCGAGGACCGGGTACTCCTCCAGGCGGACCAGCTCGCCATGGACCCGGATCACCGGGGGGACCCCGCTCGTGAGGTGGAGGTCGGAGGCCCCTCGCGCGAGGGCCACCTCGAGCAGGTCCGTGACCTGGGGCTCGTCGGCGGTCCCCGCCTCCGGCAGACGGGGTTCGTCCCGGTGCTCCACAGGCCCCTCCATTCACCGCACCACCCGGGCCACCTCTTCCAGGGAGGTGATGCCCATCCGGGCCTTCGTGAGACCGTCCTCCCGAAGGGTCTGCATCCCTTGCTGGACGGCGAGGGCCTTGATCTCCTCCGAGGAGGCCCGGGTCACGGTGAGCCGCTCGATCTCCTCGGTCATGACCATGACCTCGTACAGCCCCGTCCGGCCCCGGTACCCGGTGCCCGAGCAGTGGCCGCAGCCGACGGGGCGGTACAGCTCGGTGATCTCCTTCCACTGCCACTCAGGGAACCCGGCCTCGGCCAGCTCGGCCTGGTCGGGCCGGTAGGGGGCCTTGCACCGCTCGCAGAGCTTCCGGACCAGGCGCTGTGCCATGACGCAGTCGATGGCCGAGGCCACGAGGAACGTCTCGACGCCCATCTCGACCAGGCGGGTGATGGCCGAGGGGGCGTCGTTCGTGTGGAGGGTGGAGAGGACGAGGTGCCCGGTGAGGGCCGACTCCACGGCGATCATCGCCGTCTCCCGGTCCCGGATCTCCCCCACCAGGATGACGTCGGGGTCGGCCCGGAGGATGGATCGGAGGGCCGAGGCGAAGGTGAGGCCTGCCTTGGGATGGACCTGGATCTGGTTCACGCCGGGCAGCCGGTACTCCACGGGGTCCTCGACGGTGATGATGTTCCGGTCCGGGCCGTTCAGGATGTTCAGGGTCGCGTAGAGCGTGGTGGACTTCCCCGAGCCCGTGGGCCCGGTGACGAGGATGGTTCCGTAGGGCTTGCGGAAGGACGCCTCGTAGCGCTTGTAGGCCTCCTCCAGAAGCCC
>CAYVCH010000131.1:0-6823 GCA_964449755.1 uncultured Actinomycetes bacterium | reverse complement strand
CAGCGTGGTCCGGGTGGAGGCCGGGCCCGCCGGCCTGCCCGCGCCCCTCGGTCGGTCCCTCTCCTCCCACGGCCTCGGCCTGGGGGAGGTCGTCGGCCTGGCCGCCGCCCTGGGGCAGGTGCCGACGGTGGTGCTCCTGGGGCTCGAGGTGGCGGAGGTCGGCCCGGGCCGGTCCCTCTCGCCGCCAGTGGCGGCGGCCCTGCCGCGCCTGGTGGAGGCGGTGGTGGCCGAGGCGCGAGCGCTGGCCGGCCGGGGGGCGGACCGGGGCCGCCGGAGCGGCTGAAGGCCACGAACAGGGGCCTCCCCGGTGGCACGCCTTGCCGTGTCACGGCGGCTGGGCCCGCGGACCGACGGCCTCGGCCACCCACTCGACGACCGGCCCCCCTTCACGGAGAGCGCAGGACGTAGGCTGTCTCCCGCCATGGGATCGCGCCGTCGGTTCGAGCGGCTGGTGGCGGAGGCCCTCGACGGGCTGCCCCGGTGGGTCCTGGAGCGGCTGGATAACGTGGAGGTGGTGGTCGAGGAGGACCCGCCCGCCGACGATCCCGACCTCCTGGGGCTCTACGAGGGGGCGCCCCTCACCGAGCGCGGGCTCGACTACGCGGGCGTGCTCCCCGACCGGATCGTGCTCTTCCGCCGCACCATCGAGGGGGAGGCGGAGGACGAGGACGACCTGAAGTGGATCGTTGCCGACACCGTCGTCCACGAGGTGGCGCACTTCTTCGGCATCTCGGACGAGCGGCTCCACGAGCTCGGCTGGGACTAGTCTGAGATGGAGGACCTGCGGCCTCGGCCCACCGAAGGGGACGGCGCGCTGGGCGGCCTCGACGAGGCGATGATGCGGCGGGCCCTCGCCGAGGCCCGGGCCTGCGCCGCCTGGGGCGACGTGCCCATCGGCGCCGTCGTTGCCAGAGGCGAGGAGGTGCTGGCCGCCGCGGGCAACGAGCGGGAACGTCGGGGGGATCCCACCGCCCATGCCGAGGTCCTCGCGGTGCGGGCGGCGGCGGGGAGGCTCGGGGGCTGGCGCCTGGAGGGGTGCACGGTGTACGTGACGCTGGAGCCCTGCGCGATGTGCGCGGGGGCCCTGGTCCTCGCCCGGGTGGGCCGGCTCGTCTACGGGGCCCCGGACCCGAAGGCGGGCTTCGCGGGCTCCCTCGGGGACCTGGTCCGGGAACCGCGCCTCAACCACCAGCTGCAGGTGACGGCGGGGGTCCTCGCCGAGGACTGCCGCGAGCTGTTGCGGGCCTTCTTCCGGGAGCACCGCGCCCCCGGGAGCGGGGGCGGGGGTTGCTAGACTCGCGCCGGAGGCGTGCCGGAGCGGACGAACGGGACCGCCTCGAAAGCGGTTAGGGGTCGACCACCCCTCGCGTGTTCGAATCACGCCGCCTCCGCTCGCGGGGGTGTCATCTCCGTGGGGCGCCGGGCGGGGCGCACCCGGTGGCCCGAGGGCCCGTACACTGGCCCCGGTGGCCTGCCCGAGCGGACGAAGGGGCACGCCTGGAGAGCGTGTAGGGGGCTCGCTCCCTCGAGGGTTCGAATCCCTCGGCCACCGCCAGCCCTGAGAGCCACCCCCCATGGCCGTTCGTCGGGGCCCGTGTGATCATGGCCTGGATGGGTGCCCTCGGGCAGCGGGCCGAGCCCTCCGATGGCGAGGGGCTGGACTCCTATTCCCGGATCGTCACGGCGGTGGCCGAGCGGCTCATCCCCTCCGTCGCCAGCCTGCGGGTGGTTCGGCGCCCCCGGGGGGAGGTGGGCGCGGGCTCGGCCGTGGCCATCACCCCCGACGGGTTCCTCCTCACCTCGGCCCACGTGATCGGCCGTGTCGCCCGCGGCACGGCCGGGTTCGCCGACGGCCGGGAGCTGCCCTTCCGGGTCGTGGGCAGCGACCCGCTCTCGGACCTCGCCGTGGTGCGGGCAGAGGGGGGCCGCCTCGCCCCCGCCGAGCTGGGGGACGCCGGGACCCTCCGGGTGGGCCAGCTCGTGGTGGCCGTCGGGAACCCGCTGGGCTTCGCGGGCTCGGTGACCGCCGGCGTGGTGAGCGCCCTGGGGCGCTCCCTTCCCACCCGACACGGCCGGACCACGCGGATCGTGGAGAACGTGATCCAGACCGACGCGGCCCTGAACCCGGGCAACAGCGGGGGGGCCCTGGCCGACTCCCGGGGGCAGGTGGTGGGGATCAACACCGCCGTGGCCGGGGTGGGCCTGGGTCTGGCGGTCCCCATCGACCGCACCACCCGGCGCATCATCGCGGCCCTCATGCGCGAGGGGCGGGTCCGCCGGGCCTACCTGGGGGTGGCGGGCGGCGCCAGACCGCTCCCGCCGCGGGCGGCCGACCTCGTCGGGCGGTCCCTCGGCGTCGAGGTGGTGGAGGTCCTGCCGGGGAGCCCCGCCGATGCGGCCGGGGTCCGGCCCGAGGACCTCATCGTGGAGCTGGACGGGCAGGTGGTGGAGGACGTGGGCGGCCTCCAGGCGGCCATGGTGGCCGAGCGCATCGGCCGGACCGTCCCGCTCCGGGTGGTCCGGGAGGGACGGGTGGTGGAGCTGGCGGTCACCCTCCGCGAGCTGGAGGAGTAGCCCGCCCCCTCAGGCTGGTCGCCACCCGGGGCAGCGGGCCGGGGCGAGGGGGCCGGGGAGGGCCGCGAGCGCCTCCAGGGCGGCCCTGACGTCGTCGAAGCTCCGCCACGGCAGGGCGGGCACGCCGTCGGCGGCGCAGATGGCGGCCAGGGCGTCCTTCGCGAACACGGCGTCGGCGTAGAGGGCCCCGTAGCGGTCGGACTGGCCCTCCCCCACGAAGGCCACGGGCCCGTGGAGCGCCCTGGCGGCACAGACGGCCAGCATCTTGCAGGTGCCGCAGCCGGCGCACTCCGGATGCCCGTGGGGGTGGCGGAGGGAAAAGGGCGGCTCGTCGCCCACGAGCTCGTTCGTGAGGACCGAAAGGTGGCCCAGGCCGGCGGCCTCCAGGACGGGGCGGACGTAGAAGCCGAAGCCGTCGCTCACCACGGTGAGGGGCAGGCCCTGGGCTCCCGCCCAGGCGACGAAGGGGGGGAAGGTGGGGTCCACCCGGGCCGTCGCCACGGCGAAGGCGAGGAGCTCCTCCCGGGTGGCCCGGAGCATGGCCACCTGGTGGTGGGCGGCCTCTCGGAGCCCCAGCTCGCCCCGGTCCGCGGCCTGGTCGAAGGCGCTCCACGAGGGGTCGCCGAAGGCCTCGAGGAGCGCCTCGGAGATGTCCGCGGCACAGACCGTGCCGTCGAAGTCGACGACGAGCGCGCCCACGGAGAGCACCCGGCCAGGGTACCCGCTGGGTCCGCCCCGGGGAGCGCTGTCGGCACGGGGGCGTATACTCGCCCAGGTGACCGTGCTAGGCGGGGAGCTAGCGGTGCCCTGTAACCCGCAATCCGCTGCAGCGGGGCCGAAGTCCCGTCGGCGGCCGGGCGGGTTCGGAGCTGCTCCCGGCACGGAGCGATGATGGTCGGGTCCTGCGCGACGCCAACCCGCGAACCCCGTCAGGTCCGGGAGGAAGCAGCGGTAAGCGGGCGCCGGCGGGTGCGGCAGGGGCGCCTGGCCGGAGCCGCCGACCGGTGACGCGCCCGAGTCCTCCGCGGTCAACGGCGGGTGCACGGTCACCACACGCTTCCCCTCCCCGCGGGCGTGCCGCGGGGTGAGCGCGTCCCCCGGAGGCACGGTGGCAGAGGAGACGAGGGAGCGGGGACCCTCCGCCGGAGGGGTCGGGGACCCGCCGGAAGCGTCGACCCGGACCGGTGGCCGGCCCTCGGCCCGGGATGAGGAGCGCTCGCACCGGGCCCTGTACCGCACGTACCGTCCCCAGACGCCCGCGGAGATCCTCGGCCAGGCCCACGTGGTGCGGGCGCTGACCGGGGCGGTCCGGGAGGGGCGCCTGGCCCACGCCTTCCTGTTCGCCGGTCCCCGGGGCACCGGCAAGACCTCCACCGCCCGCATCCTGGCCAAGATGGTCAACTGCGTGGCCGGCCCCACCCCCGAGCCCTGCGACCACTGCGAGCAGTGCGTGGCCATCCGGGAGGGGCACCACCTGGACGTGGTGGAGATCGACGCCGCCTCCCACGGCGGCGTGGACGACGCCAGGGAGCTCCGCGAGCGGGCCCCCACGGCGCCGGCCATGGGCCGGGAGAAGGTCTACATCATCGACGAGGCCCAGCGGCTGTCCCGGGAGGCCTTCGACGCGCTGCTCAAGGTCTTCGAGGAGCCACCCCCCGGTGTGCGTTTCGTGCTGGCCACCACCGAGCCCCACAAGATGCCCGCCACCATCGTCGGCCGGTGCCAGCGGTTTGACTTCCGCCGGGTCTCCATGGAGGAGATCGCCGCCCACCTCCGGCGGGTGGCCGAGCGGGAGGGCATGGCCCTCACCGCCGGAGCCGCCCAGGTCCTGGCCCGTCAGGCCGAGGGGTCCGTCCGCGACGCCCTCTCCCTGCTCGACCAGGCGTCGGTCATGGCGGGGGGCGAGGTGAACGAGGGGGTCGTGGCGGCCCTCCTCGGGGCCCCCCGGGCCGAGGTGCAGCACGAGCTGGCCGATGCCATTGCCGTGGGCGACGCCAGGGCCGCCTTCCAGATCGTCCACCGGCTGGTCCAGGAGGGCCAGGATCTTCGCCACGTGACGGCCGAGGCCCTGGCCCACTTCCGCAACCTGTTGCTGGCCAGGACCGCCCCCGGACAGGAGGACCTCCTCGACCTGGCGCCCGACGAGTACGAGCACCTGCGGGCCCAGGCAGGCAAGTTCACGCCGGCGGAGCTGTCCCGGATCATCGGCCTCCTCCTGGCCGCCCAGGCGGACATGCGCTGGACCACCTCGCCTCGCCTCTCCCTGGAGCTGGCCCTGGTCCGGGCCACCGTGCCCGAGGCCGATCCCCAGCCAGGTGCCCTCCTGGCCCGCATCGAGCGGCTGGAGCGGCTGGCTGGGGTGGAGCTGGCGGGGCGGGTGCCCGCCGGCGGGGAGGAGGCCCGCGAGGCGGAGGCCCCGGCACCCCCGGGCCCCGGGCCCACCGCGGGGGAGCCGGCGGCCGGAGGGGCCAGGGTCGCGGAGGAGCCGGCGCGGGAGGGCGCACCGCCGCCTGAGGGCCCCCACGCGGCGTCGGCGGCGGCCGTGGACGTCGCCATGCTCCGGCGCTCCTGGCCCGCCGTGCTGGAACACCTCCAGCAGCGCCGACAGGCCATCCTCAAGGCCCTCCTGGAGAGCGCGACGGTGGCCGCCTACGACGGCGAGACCGTCGAGCTCGCCTTCCCGCCGGATCGGAGGTTCGGTGTGGCCAAGGTGGAGGAGAGGACCGAGGAGCTGCGGGCGGCCCTGCGGGACCTGCTGGGCGTGGCCCCCCGGGTGCGGTGCGTGGTGCGCCAGGGGCCCGTGGTGGAGCTCGAGGACGAGGAGCCGCCCCCCTCCGAGGAAGAGGCCCTGCGGCGGATCCAGGAGCAGCTGGGCGCCAGGCCCGAGGCGGGGTCGTAAGTGTACGAGGGGCCCATCCAGGACCTCATCGACGAGCTGTCCCGGCTCCCGGGGATCGGGCCCAAGTCGGCCCAGCGCCTGGCCTTCCATTTGGTCAAGGCCCCCGCCGAGGAGGCCCGGCGCCTGGCCGAGGCCATCCTGGAGGCCAAGGAGCGCATCCGGTTCTGCCGCGAGTGCGGCAACGTCGCCGAGGGCGAGCGCTGCCGGATCTGCCGGGACCCGGGCCGCGACGCCACCGTGCTCTGCGTGGTGGAGGAGCCCAAGGACGCGGCGACGGTGGAACGGGCGGGCGTCATGAAGGGGCGCTACCACGTGCTGGGCGGCGCGATCTCGCCCCTGGACGGCATCGGCCCGGAGGACCTGCGGGTCCAGGAGCTGCTGGAGCGGGTCCGCCGGGACGGGGTGACCGAGGTCATCATCGCCACCAACCCCAACCTCGAGGGCAACGCCACCGCCATGTACGTGGCGGGGCTGCTGAAGCCCCTGGGGGTCCGGGTGACCCGCCTGGCGAGCGGCCTGCCGGTGGGCGGGGACCTGGAGTACGCCGACGAGGTCACCCTCTCCCAAGCCCTGGAGGGACGCCGGGAGATGTGAACCGTCGCCACCGGGCTGGGAGCCACGCCGCGGCCGGGACCAACGGCCCGTGGGGGACGGGCCCGGGTGGGGCAGAGTGGGCGTGGAGGCGGGAGGTCGGTGGCCGCGGGACAGGGTCGAGCCGGCGAGTCCGCGGGGCTGGGGACGGGGGGCCGCGCCGGGCGGGGGCGCACGGTCCAGTGCCCGTGCCCGGCGTGCGGCGTGCCGGTGGCCGTGCCCGACCCGGAGGACGCCGCGGCGGGTCTCGTGTGTCCGGCCTGCGGGGTGCACCTGGTCCGCCGCGGCGGGCATCTTCACTTCGAGTGGGACCACCGCTACCGTGGCGGAGGCGGGGGCCCCCACTCGCGGGGCGGCGCGTGGCCGCGGTCCCCGGGAAGCGGAGGGGGCGAGGGGCATGGCTGAGGAGGCGTAGGGGCGTGCCCGACGGCGTCATCCGGTGGTTCGACCCCGGCTCCGGGCAGGGGCGTGTCGAGCACGCGGGACGCACCTACCCGGTGCGGGCCGAGGAGGTGGAAGCCGGAGCCCGGGTGCCTGGGGCCCGGGTCCACTTCGACCTGCTCCGCGAGGGAGGGGTGGTGCGGGCCGTCCGCGTGCGGCTGCGGGAGGGGACCCGGACCTCCAGGCGGCAGCGGCGCTTCGGTGACCTGGCCGGGGCCCGCCGGGCCGACGCGGCCGGCGGCGAGCCCCTCACCCACCACCGCCCCGACCGGCGTCCCCAGCCGGGCCGACCCGCGGAGGTGGCCCGGCGGTGGTTCA
>CAYVCH010000130.1:0-6858 GCA_964449755.1 uncultured Actinomycetes bacterium | reverse complement strand
GCCTTCGCCCTGGTCGCCTCGACCCTGGTGGCCCTGGCGGTCACGGGGGTCGTCGCCCTGAACGCGCTCCTGGCCCAGACCGCCTTCCGGACCCAGGAGCTGCAGGGCCGCATCGACGCGCTGATCCAGCGCCAGGAGCTGCTGACCGAGGAGGTCGCCCGACTGTCCGACCCCGGCCGGATCGCCACGTGGGCCCGACGCCGCGGCATGCGTCTCCCCGAACAGGTCCACATCCTCCACCTGCCGGGCCCGGGCCGCGTGGCTCCGGCCGGGGGGTCGGACCCCTCCCGCCTCGCCCACCCGGCGGAGGGGCCGTGAGCTCCACCTCGGCGGCCCACCGGCCCGCCGGGCCGCCCCTGCACCGCCTCGTCGCGCTCCTGGTGGCCCTCCTCCTGGGCCTGGCGGCGGTGGTGACCCGTCTCACGCTGCTGCAGGTGCGCCAGGCGGCGGAGTTCCGGGACCTCGGCCTGGACCAGCGGGTCCGGACGGTGAGCCTGCCGGCCCCCCGGGGGAAGATCCTGGACCGGTCGGGGCAGCCCCTGGCCCTGTCCCTGGCCGCCCGGGACGTGTACGCCGACCCCCGCTACGTCCTGGACCCCCGGGGGACGGCCGAGGCCATCGGACCGCTCCTCGGGGTCAGGCCCAGGGAGGTGCTGCCGGCCCTGGTGGACGACCCCGCCGACCCCGGCGACGACACCTTCGCCTTCGTGGCCCGCCAGGTGGACCTGCGGGTGGCGGCCCGCATCGAGTCCCTGGGGCTGCCCGGCATCGGGTTCCTGGAGACCAGTCGCCGCTACTATCCCGCCGGCGAGCTGGCCGCCCAGGTGCTGGGGTTCGTGGGCGTGGACGGCGTGGGGCTCGCGGGGCTCGAGGCGGAGTACCAGGACCTCCTCGCCGGCTCGCCGGGGGAGCTGACCCAGGAGATCGGACCCCAGGGGCAACCCATTCCCCAGGGCGTGCGGGCCCTGCGGCCTCCGGTCCCCGGGGCCGACCTCGTCACCACCATCGACCGGGAGCTGCAGTACCAGGCCGAGGCCGCCCTGGAAGAGGCGGTGCGCGCGAACCGGGCCAGGGGCGGGACGGTCATCGTGATGGACCGGACCACCGGCGACGTGCTCGTCATGGCCTCCTTCCCCTCCTTCGACCCCAACCGCTTCGAGGAGGCGGACCCCGAGCGGTGGCGGAACCGGGCCGTCACCGATGCCGTGGAGCCGGGGTCGGTCAACAAGGTGATCACGGCGGGGGCGGCCATCGAGGAGGGGGCCGTATCGCTGGACCGGCGCTTCCTGGTGCCCTGGCAGCTGCGGGTGGGCGGGTTCGTCCTCCACGACGCCCACCCGCACCCGCCGCAGCGCATGACGCTGGCGGAGATCGTGGCCGAGTCCAGCAACATCGGGGCGGTGCACGTGGCCGAGGAGGTGGGGGCGGAGCGCCTGGCCGAGTACCTGGAGCGGTTCGGCTTGGGCCGCCCGACGGGGCTGGGGTTCCCGGGAGAGGCCGCCGGGCTCGTGCTGCCGCTGTCCGAGTGGTCGGCGACGAGCCTGGCCACCATGGCCTACGGCCAGGGGATCTCGGTGACGCCGCTGCAAATGGCCTCCGTGTACGCCACCATCGCCAACGGCGGGCGGTGGGTGCAGCCACGCCTGGTGCGGGGGACGGTGGACGCCTCGGGGCGGCTGGAGGAGGCGCCGGCGTCCCCCACCCGCCGGGTCATCGCCCGGGCGACGGCCGACACGCTCACCCGGATCCTCGTGTACGCCGTGGAGGAGGGGACCGGCGGCCTGGCCAGGATCCCCGGCTACCAGGTGGCCGGCAAGACCGGGACGGCCCGGAAGGCCTACCAGGACCGGCCGGGCTACAGCCGACGCTACGTGGCCTCCTTCGTCGGCTTCCTGCCGGCCGGCGACCCCCGGGTGGTCGTCCTGGCCCTGCTGGACGAGCCGGCCACCGTCTACGGCGGGGTGGCCGCGGCCCCCTTGTTCCAGCGGGTGGCCCGGGCGGCCATCGCCCGTCTGGGCATCGCCCCGGCGCCTCCGGTGCCGCCGCCGGTGGGGGCCCGCCCCGGGCGGTGAGGGGAGTCGTGCTGCCGGTGGTGCCGCGGGTAAGCTCAGGCGCGTTGGTGCGCACGTCGTCGCCGCCCCTCGCCACCCTCCTCGCGGACCTCGGTGAGCACGAGGTCCGGGGCGACCCGGGCGTGGCCATCACCGATGTCGCCTACCGGTCCGCCGAGGTGCGTCCCGGGGCCCTGTTCTTCTGCGTGCCCGGCGCCCAGGCCGACGGCCACGACTACGCGGGAGAGGCCGTCCGGTCGGGGGCGGCCGCCCTGGTGGTCGAACGGTTCCTGGCCCTCCCGGTCCCCCAGGTGCGCGTGCCCTCGGTCCGGGAGGTGATGGGTCCCATGGCGGCCGCCTTCTTCGGCCGTCCCGCCGAGAAGCTGACCCTGGTGGGGGTCACCGGCACCAACGGGAAGACCACCACCACCTACCTTCTGGAGTCGGTCTTCCGGGCCGCGGGGATCACGCCGGGCCTCATCGGCACCACCGGCGCCCGCATTGCCGGGGAGGCCGTGCCCTACGAGCGAACCACGCCCGAGGCCCCGGACCTCCACCGGCTCCTCGCCACCATGGTGGACCGTGGCGTGCGGGCCGTGGCCATGGAGGCCTCCTCCCACGGGCTGCACCAGCACCGGGTGGGAGGCCTGCGCTTCACCTGCGCCGTCTTCACCAACCTCTCCCAGGACCACCTGGACTACCACGCCTCCATGGAGGAGTACTTCGCGGCCAAGGCCCGTCTGTTCACCCCGGCCATGAGCGAGGCGGCGGCGGTGAACGCCGACAGCGCCGAGGGACGTCGCTTGCTCCGGCCCGACCTGCCCGCCGTGACCTATGGCCTGGAGGCGGGGGCCGACGTGCGGGGCAGCGACGTCCGGACCTCCCGGTCGGGCATCGGGTTCCGGGTCGGCGCTGTGGAGGTCCGCTCCCGGCTCCGGGGGCTGTTCAACGTCTACAACTGCCTGGCTGCCCTGGCCGCCGCCAGGGTCCTGGGCATCGAGGCGGCCACAGCGGCCCGGGGCATCGCGGCCGTCGAGGGGGTCCCGGGCCGGGTGGAGCCCGTGGAGGTGGGGCAGGACTTCCTGGTGATGGTGGACTACGCCCACACCCCCGACGGCATCGAGAACGTCCTCCGGGCGGCCCGGCCCCTCGTGGGGCGGGGCGGCCGGCTCATCGCGGTCTTCGGGGCCGGCGGGGACCGGGATCGGGGGAAGCGTCCCCTGATGGGGAGGGCCGCCACGTCCCTGGCCGACCTCACGGTGATCACCAGCGACAACCCGCGCAGCGAGGACCCGCTGGCCATCATCGCCGACATCGAGCCGGGGGCCAGGGAGGGGGGCGGCGCCTACGTCGTCGAGCCCGACCGCCGGGCCGCCATCCGCCTGGCCGTCCGGGCGGCGCGGGGCGGCGACGTGGTGGTCATCGCCGGCAAGGGGCACGAGACCGGGCAGGAGGTGGCCGGGCGGGGCATCCCCTTCGACGACCGCCAGGTGGCGGCCGAGGAGCTCCGGGGCCTGCTGGAGGAGGGGTGAGGGAGCGCACGCCGGCCGAGGTGGCGCGGGCCGTGGGGGGGCGGCTCCACGGCTCCGGGTCGCCCGTGGCCAGGGTGGTCGTGGACAGCCGCCTGGCGGGGCCGGGGGCCCTGTTCGTCGCGCTCCCGGGGCAGCGGGCGGACGGGCACGACTTCGTGGAGGACGCCTTCGCCCGGGGCGCCGGCGTCTGTGTGGTCCGCGAGGACGAGCTGGCCCGCCGCTGGTCGGGGGAGCCCGCGGGGGGCGCGCTGGTGGCGGTGGCCGACCCCGGGGAGGCGTTGCTCCGCCTGGCCGCCGACGAGCGGGCCGGCTCCGCGGCGCGCCTGGTGGGGATCACCGGGTCCACCGGCAAGACCTCGACGAAGGACCTGGCCGCCGCCGTGCTCGGCGCGCGGTACCGGACGGTGGCGAGCCCCGCCTCCTACAACAACGAGGTCGGGCTTCCCCTCACGATCCTCTCCGCGCCCGGGGAGGTGGAGGTCGTCGTGGCCGAGATGGGAGGCCGCGGCCCGGGGCACATCACCCGCCTGGCCGACGTGGCCCGGCCCGACGTGGGGGTGGTGACGAACGTGGGCACCGCCCACATGGAGCTGTTCGGCTCGAGGGAAGCGATCGCCGAGGCCAAGGCCGAGCTGGTCCGGGCCCTGCCCCCCGGGGCCCTGGCGGTGCTCCCCACCGACGACCCCGTGGCCCGGGGCTTCGCCCGCCTCACCAGCGCCCGCGTGCTCACCTTCGGGACGTCCCCGGGGGCCGCCGTGCGGGCCGAGGAGGTCGTCCTGGACGAGCTGGGGCGGGCCTCCTTCACGCTGGCTGCGTGCGGCGAGCGGGCGCGGGTGCAGTTGTCGGTGGCGGGAGAGCACATGGTGGCCAACGCCCTGGCCGCCGCGGCTTGCGGCGTGGGCCTGGGGGTCTCGGTGGCGGAGTGCGCGGCCGCCCTCGAGGAGGCGTCGGTCTCCCCGTGGCGGATGGAGATCTTCACCACCGCCGACGGCGTGCTGGTGGTGAACGACGCCTACAACGCGAACCCCGAGTCCGTGGCCGCTGCCCTCAGGGCGGCCCGGTGGATGGCCCGGCGAGGGCGGCTGGCGGCGGTCCTGGGGAAGATGGCGGAGCTGGGGCCCATCGAGGAGCGGGAGCACGAGCGGGTGGGGGAGCTGGCGGCCCGCCTGCGGGTGGACCGGGTGATCACCGTCGGCCCCGAGGCCCGGACCGTAGCCCTGGCCGCCGTGCGCGAGGGCGTGGAGCCCGAGAACGTGGCGAGCTACGACGCCCCCGAGGAGGCCCTGGCCGACGTCAGGGCCTGGGCCCGCGGGGGCGACGTGGTCCTGTTCAAGGCCTCCCGGGTGGTGGGGCTGGAGCGGCTGGCGGAGGCCCTGCGGCCCGAGGGGGGGCGGGCGTGACCGCCATCCTCATCGCCGGCGCGGTGGGCCTCGCGGTGGCCCTCCTGGGAACGCCCCTGGCCATGCAGCTCTTCCGGCGGTGGGGGTGGGGGCAGCTGATCCGCGAGGACGGACCCCACACCCACCTGGAGAAGATGGGCACCCCCACCATGGGTGGGACCGTCATCCTCCTGGGCCTGGTGGCCGCCTACCTGGCCGCCAGGATGGTGCTGCACCCCACCACCCCGGCGGGCCTCCAACTGCTGCTGGTGGCCCTGGGCCTGGGGGCGGTGGGGTTCCTGGACGACCTCACGAAGGTGCGCCGGCGGCGGTCGCTGGGCCTGTCGAAGACGGCCAAGGTCCTGGGGCAGGCGGTGGTCGCCGCCGTCTTCGGCCTCCTGGTGGCCCGGTTCTCGGGAGAGACCGGCGTCTCCACCGAGCTGTCCTTCATCCGCGAGACGGGCCTGCGCCTGGGCCCCGCCTTCTACCTGTGGGTCTTCGTGATGCTCGCGGCCGCCTCGAACGCCGTGAACCTCACCGACGGGCTGGACGGGCTGGCCTCGGGTTCGTCGGCCCTGGTGTTCTCGGCCTACGCCTTCATCGCCTTCTGGCAGTACCGCCACACCTGCGCCCTCGTCGGGCCCGGGAACGCCTGCTACGGCATCGACACGAACTCGGCCCTGGACACCGCCATCGTGGCCGCCGGGGCCATGGGAGCGGCGGCCGGGTTCCTGTGGTGGAACGCGGCCCCGGCCCGGATCTTCATGGGCGACACGGGCTCGCTGGCCCTGGGCGGGCTGATGGCGGGCCTGGCCATCACCACCAACAGCCAGCTGCTGCTCGTGATCCTGGGCGGGCTGTTCGTCCTCGAGACGGCGTCGGTCATCGCGCAGGTGGCCGCCTTCCGGCTGTTCGGCCGCCGGGTCCTGCGGATGGCCCCCGTCCACCATCACTTCGAGCTGGCGGGGTGGCCGGAGTTCACCGTCATCGTGCGGCTGTGGATCCTGGCCGGCCTCGCCGTGGCCACGGGGCTGGGCCTGTTCTACGCGGACTTCCTGGCCCGGGGAGGCATCGGGTGAGGGGGCTCTCGGGCCGCCGGGTCGTGGTGGTCGGGCTGGGCAACAGCGGCCGGGCGGCGGCCCGCGTGCTGGCCGAGGAGGGGGCGACGGTCCTGGTCTCGGAGGCGCGCCCGGCCGTGGAACTCTCCGGCCTCGAGGAGCTGCGGACCCTGGGGGTCCGGGTGGCCGCCGGGGGCCACCGGGAGGAGCACCTGGATGGGGCCGAGCTCGTCGTGACGAGCCCCGGCGTGCCGGAGGGGTCGCCGGTGCTGCAGTGGGCCGCCCGCCGTGGGATCGCCGTCTGGAGCGAGCTGGAGCTGGGTGCCCGGCTGTGCCGGGTCCCCTACGTCGGGGTGACGGGGACGAACGGCAAGTCCACGACCACGGAGATGGTGGCGGCCTGCCTCCGCGCCGCCGGCCTCGACGCCGTGGGCTGTGGCAACCTGGGCCACCCCTTCACGCTGGCCGCCCGGGAGGGCCGGGACGTCCTGGTGGTGGAGGCCTCCTCCTTCCAGCTCCGCTTCCACCGGACCTTCGCGCCGCGCGTGTCGGTGCTGCTGAACCTGGCCCCCGACCACCTCGACTGGCACGGTTCCTTCGAGGCCTACGCGGCGGCCAAGGCCAGGATCCTGGAGCAGCAGTCGGGCGACGACGTCCACGTGGGGAACGCGGACGACGACACGGCAGCGGCCATCTCGCGGGCGGCCCGGTGCCGAGTCGTCTGGTTCAGGCTCGGCCCCCCGCGGGAGGGCGAGGTGGGCTACGTGGATGGCGGCCTCGTCGCCCGCCTGGACCGCGAGGTCCACCTGGGCCCGGTGGGCGGCGGCGCGGGGTTCCG
>CAYVCH010000129.1:0-6865 GCA_964449755.1 uncultured Actinomycetes bacterium | reverse complement strand
CCCCGCGGAGGATCCACGAGAGGACCGACCCGAAGGCCCCCGCCGCGTCCGCCCACAGGGCGAGGGCCCCCACGAGGGCCAGGACCAGCAGGCCGAGGCCGGCGGCGTCCCGGGCCCAGGGTGCCAGGTGCTGTCGGAGCGGCTCGCGCCGGGACCGTCGTCGTGGCGCCGGCGGCCGGCGGGCCGGCCGCCTGGCGACCCTCGCCCTCGTCCTCGTCGCCACTACACCTCCAGGATCACGGGGAGGATGACGGGCTTCCGCTGCGTGGCCTCCCAGAAGTACCGGCCGAGGACCCTCCGGATGTGCTGCTGCAGCACCCGGGGGTCGGTGACCTCGGCCTCGGCGCTCTCCTTCAGGGAAAGCATGACGCGATTCCGCGCCTCTTCAAGGACCTCCCCCTGCTCCGCCTCGACGAACCCCCGGCTCACCAGGTCCGGGCCGGCCACCACCTCACCGTGGTGGGCGTCGACGGCCACCACCACGACCACGACCCCGGCCTCGGTGAGCTTGCGCCGGTCCCGCAGGACCTCGCCCCGCACGTCGCCGATGCCCAGGCCGTCCACGAAGGTCATGCCGGCGGGGACCCGCCCCACGATCCGGACTTCCTCCCCCACCTCGACCACGTCCCCGTCCTCGCAGATCAGGACCCGCTCGCGGGGGATGCCCACCTCCTCGGCCAGGCGGGCGTGGTGGGCGAGGTGCCGCCGCTCGCCGTGGACGGGGATGAACCACCGGGGGCGGACCAGGGAGAGCATGAGCCGCAGCTCCTCGGCGGCGGCGTGGCCCGAGGCGTGGACCGGGGCCGCCGGCATGTGGTAGACGTCGGCCCCCGTCCGGTACAGCCCGTCCACCACCCGGTGGATGGCGGGCTCGTTGCCGGGGATGAGGGACGAGGAGAGCACCACGGCGTCGCCCTCCCGCAGCCTGACCCACCGGTGCTCCCGGGCGGCCATGAGGGAGAGGGCGGACAGGGGCTCGCCCTGGGAGCCGGTGCAGACCACGACCACCCGGCCCGGGTCCAGCCGCTCCACCTCCTCGATGCCGACCACGTCCTCCTCGGGGACCCGCAGGATCCCCAGGCGCCGGGCGGCGGCCACGCTCTGGTGCATGGAACGGCCCAGGAAGGCCACCACCCGCTCGTTCGCCCTGGCCGCGTCCACCACCTGCTGGATCCGGTGGATGTGGCTGGAGAAGCAGGCCACCACGACGAGCTGGGGTGAGCGGGCGATGATGTCGTGGAGCACGGGCCCCACCGACCGCTCGCTCCTCGTCGTGCCGGCCTCCTCGGCGTTGGTGGAGTCCGACAGCAGCAGGTGGACCCCGCGGCCGGCCTCCCCGGCCAGGCCGTGGAGGTCGGTGGGGCGCCCGTCCAGGGGGGTCTGGTCGATCTTGAAGTCCCCGGTGTGGAGGATGGATCCGAAGGGCGTGTCCACCGCCAGGGCCACGCCGTCGGGGATGCTGTGGGTGACGCGGAGGAACCGCATGGCGAAGGGGCCCACGGCGGCGGCGCCCGGCGCCGAGACCGTGCGCAGGTCCGCCCGGTCGGCGACGCCGTGCTCGGCCAGCTTGCCCTCCAGGAGGGCCAGGGTGAAGGGGGTGCCGTAGACGGGCACCCGCCCCAGGTCGCGGAGGAGGTAGGGCAGGGCCCCGATGTGGTCCTCGTGGCCGTGGGTGAGGACCACCGCCTCCACCCGCTCCCGGTTCTCCAGGACGTAGGCGTAGTCGGGCAGGACAAGGTCCACCCCGGGCATGTCGGCCCCGGGGAAGGAAAGGCCGGCGTCCACCACCAGGATCCGGCCGGCCAGCTCGATGCAGGCCATGTTCCGGCCCACCTCACCCACGCCGCCCAGGAAGACCAGGCGGGCGGGGTCGGGGCGCCCGGAGGCGCCCCTAGAGGAGGCCGGCATCCTCCAGGGCCTTCCGGATGCGCTCGCGCTCCTCCGGGGTGGCCGGGACCAGGGGCAGCCGCGGGGGGCCCGCGGGGCGCCCCACGAGCTCCAGGGCCGCCTTCAGCGGGATGGGGTTGCTGGTGATGAACAGGGCGTTGAACAGGGGGGACAGCTCCCGGTGGATCTTCCGTCCGGCCGGGTGGTCCCCGCCCTCGATGAGGTCGATCATCTGCCGGATCCGCTCCCCCACCAGGTGGGAGGCCACGCTCACCACGCCGGCGGCGCCCAGGCAGACGTAGCCGAAGGTGGCCCAGTCGTCGCCGGAGTAGACCTCGAACTCGGCGGGCGCCTCCTGCATGAGCCGGGAGATGGCGTGGAAGTCGCCGGTGGAGTCCTTGACCCCCACGATGTTGGGGACCTCCGCCAGCTCCAGGAGGGTCTCGTGCTCGATGCGGACCGCCGTGCGGCCGGGGATGTTGTACAGCAGCACCGGCAGGTCGGTGGACTCGGCCACCCGCCGGAAGTGGGCGGCCAGGCCCCGCTGGGGCGGGCGGTTGTAGTAGGGGGCAACGACGAGGAGGCCGTCGGCCCCCGCCTCCTCGGCGGCCCGGGTGAGCTCGAGGGTCTCGGCCGTGGAGTAGGTGCCCGTGCCGCAGAGGACCTTCCCCCGCCCCTCCACCGCCTCGACGACCGCCCGGAACAGGTCGGCCTTCTCCCCGTGGGTGAGGGTCGGGGACTCGCCGGTGGAGCCGGCCACCACGAGCCCGTCGGAGCCGTGGTCGAGGAGCCAGCGGGCCAGCTCCTGGGCCCGGTCCAGGTCCAGGCTGTGGTCCTCCCGGAAGGGGGTGACCATGGCGGTGACGACCGCGCCGAACCTTCCGGCCATGTCCGCTCCTTTCTCCCGACCGACGCGGCACCCTGCGCCCCGCGGCACCCTTCGCCCGCCGGCCGCCCGCGCCGTCCCGGCTATCCTAGCCCCGGCGGTGCGGATCTACACGAGGACCGGCGACGACGGGACCACCGGCCTCCTCCACGGCGGGAGGATCTCCAAGGCCGACCCGGCCGTCGACGCCTACGGCGCCGCCGACGAGGCCGTCGCCGTCCTCGGCCTGGCCCGGGCCCTGGCCGACTCCGGCGCCCTGAAGGAGGATCTGCTCGCCCTGCAGCGGGAGCTGTTCGTCGTCGGGGCCGACCTCGCGGCCAACCCCGGGGCCCGGGGCCGCCTCGAGCCCGGGGTGTCCCTCGTGACCCCCGCCATGGTGGAGAGGCTGGAGGCCCGCATCGACGCCGTCGTCGGCGGGCGGCCCCTCCCCCGGTCCTTCGTCGTCCCCGGCGCCAACCCCGTCTCGGCCGCCCTGGACCTGGCCCGGGCGGTGGTCCGCCGGGCCGAGCGGCGCACGGTGGGGGTGCGGGAGACCGGGCGGGAGGTGAACCCCGAGGTGGTCCGGTACCTGAACCGCCTGTCGGACCTGCTCTTCGTCATGGCCCGCCGGGAGGCCGGGGAGGGCGAGCCCACGAGCCGGCCGCGTCCCTCGGGCCCTCCGCCGACCCGCCCCGCTACCTCGGAATGAACGCGCCGTAGGCCTCGCCCCCCACGACGAGGACGACGAGGCCGATGTCGGCGACGTCCAGGTCCGCCGGGAACCGCACCTGGAATTCCCTGGCCTCGCCGCTTCCAAGCGGCGCCGCGCCGACCACCCGGCCCCGCACCTCCCGTCCGTCGTCGGCCCGCAGCACGTAGAGGCCGGGCCGCCCGAGCCGGCGGCCGGTCTCGTTCGTCACCTGCAGGGTCCCCGCGTTGCCGTGAAGCTCCAGGACCGCCGTCAGGCCGCCGTCCCGGTACTCGTACGTGCCGGGGGTCGTGCCGACGGGCCCCAGGGCCGGGGGCGGCGTCGTCGCCGGGGGGGACGGCGGGGCGCTCTCCTCGGGCGTGCCCACGGCCGTGGAGCAGCCCGCGAGGACCACGGCCAGGACCAGGACCAACCGCCGGGGCGGCGCGCCGGATCGGGTCGGGCTCGGCATGGATGCGCCATCATAGGCCAACGCGAGGGGGCCACGGTGCGACAGCTCGAGCTACGGAGGCATGCCACCCGGGACCCCGGGGCCGACCGCCTCTCCCCCGCCGGGGTGCGTCTGGCCGAGGAGGTCGGCCGGAGCCTGGCCGGCCCCTACGACGCCACCTTCGTGTCCCCGGCGCGCCGGGCCGCCGAGACCCTGGAGGCCTTCGCCCGCACCGCCCCCACGCCCCTGCCCGCCCCCGCCGTCGCGCCCGGCCTCCTCGGCCAGACCGAAGACGACCGGACGCCGGAGCGGCTGGCGGCCGCGGTCCGGGAGCTCCTGGCCGGCCTGCCCGAAGCAGGCCGGGGGCTGGCCGTCGGCCACCACCCCCTCATCGAGCGGGCGGTGGAGGGCCTCACCGGCCAGCGCATCCGCGAGCTCGCCGAGTGCGAGGGCGTGCTCCTGACCGAGGAGCGCGGTGGCGCCCTCCGCCTGGTCGAGCTGCGGCGCTCCGAGGGGTGACCCCAGGGTGGACCTCTCCCACGCCGCGGCCGCCGCGGGCGTCGGTGTGGCCCTGGGCGCCTCGCCGGGCCCCGTGCAGGTGCTGCTGCTGTCGGAGTCGGCCCGGGGCGGCGTGCGGCGCGGCCTCCGGGTGCTCCTCGCCGTCAACGGGACCTTCGCGCTGCTCCTCCTCGGCCTCGCCCTCGGCCTGTCGACCGGGGACCCCGCCCCCGCGCTGGTTCGAGCCCTCCGGCTGGCGGGAGGAGGGTTCCTCGTGCTCATCGGCCTCCAGGACCTGCGGGGGGCCGTGCGGCCCGGCGCGACGGAGCCGCGCACCGGCCCGGCCGGCGACCTCGGGCCCGTGGCCCGAGGCGCCCTGGCCGTCCTCCTCAACCCCGGGGTCTGGGTGTTCCTCGCCACCACGGCGTCGGCCCTGATGGCCGCGGCCGTGCGGGACGCCGGCCGGCCCTCGGCCCTCCTGGTGGTCGCGGCCATGGTGGGCGGCGTGGGCCTCACCGACGTCGCCGCCGTCCTCCTCGGCAGCCGCAGCGCCCGCCTGCCCGACCGGGCCCGCCGGGTCGTGGGGGCCGTCCTGGCCCTCGTCCTCACGGCGGTCGGGCTCTGGATGGTGGCCCAGGGGATGGGCTCCCGCAGCTAGCCCTGCTCGCCGTCGTCGGGCAGCCCCGCCGCCTCCCAGGGGATCCAGCACTCCACCGTCGTGCCGCCCCCCCGGGGAGGACCGCACCCGGAGCCATCCCCCAGCCTGCTCGGCCCGCTCCCGCATGGTCGGGATGCCGAGGTGCCCCGGGACCGGGGCAGCCAGGTCCTCGGCGCTGAACCCGACGCCGTCGTCGGCGACGGTGACCCGCAGGCCCTCGCCCTCGGCCCGGACGGCCACCTCCACCCGGGAGGCCCGGGCGTGCTTCCAGACGTTGCGCACCGCCTCCTGGGCCACCCGAAAGGCGAGCAGCCGGGCGGCAGGTGGTGGCTCGGTGGGAAGGTCCACCCGCAGGTCGAGGTCCACGGGGCTGTCGCGGAAGGTCCGCTCCAGCAGCTCGCGGAGGGCGGTGGCCAGCCCCTCCCGGTCCAGGCTGGCCGGCCGCAGCTCGAAGATGAGGTTTCGCAGGCGGGCGATGGCCTCGTTGACGCTCGCCTCCAGGGCCCGCAACCGCTCGGCCTGCCCGGGGTCGGCGAGGCTCCGGGCCAGGGCCGCCAGGCGGAGGCCCACGGCGGTCATGGCCTGGACGGAGTCGTCGTGGATGTCCCCGGCGATGCGCTGTCGCTCGTCCTCCTGGGCCCGGACCACCCGGGCCAGCAGGCGCCGACGCTCCCCGTCGGCCCGGCGCAGGGCCTCCAGGGTCCGGTCCAGCTCCTCCCGGGCCCGCCTCGCCTCGGTGATGTCCAGGACCACCCCCTGGATGGCGACGGGCCGGCCCTCCTCGTCGCGGAGGAGGACGGCGTCGTCCCGGACCCACACCTCCCGGCCGTCGCGGGTCACGACCCGGCCCTCGAAGCTCGTCGGCTGGCCCGTCCGCAGGAGGTGGCGGCGGGCCTCCCGCAGCCCGTCCCGGTCCTCCGGGTGGACCACCTGGAACACCAGCCGGGGGTCGGCGAGCCAGGCCGCCGGGGCGTACCCCGTGAGGGCCTCCACCTGCGGGCTCACGTACAGGGTGCCGGCCCTCTCGTCGAGCCCGCCCAGGTAGACGACGGCCGGGAGCCGCTCCACCAGGTTCCGGTAGCGGGCCTCGGCCTCCCGGAGCTCCTCCTCCAGGCGGACCCGGTCGGTCACGTCCTGTTTGACGGCGATGAAGTGGGTGAGCTCCCCGTGCTCGCCCGCCACGGGCGTGATGGTCTGCTCCTCGAGGTACAGCCCGCCGTCCCGGCGCCGGTTCCACAGGCGCCCGCGCCACGGGCGGCCGGCGAGGATCGTCCGCCACAGCTCCTCGTAGACGGCACGGTCCTGCCGGCCGGACTTGAGGATCCGGGGGGTCCGGCCCACCGCCACCTCCGCCGGATAGCCCGTGATCTCGGTGAAGGCCCGGTTCACCCAGACGATCGTCCCCTCCCGGTCCGTGATGACGACCCGTTGGCCGCCGCCTGGAGGGCGGCGTCCCGCAGGCGGAGGGCCGCCTCGGCCTCGGCCCGGGCGACGGCCTGCCCGATGAGGTCGGCGGCCAGCCGAACGGCGTCCACCTCCGCCCCCGACCACGTCCGTTCCTGCCGGCAGTCGTACAGGCCCAGGTACCCCCACCAGCGGTCCCCCACGACGACGGGGGCCGCCAGGGCCGCCCGGACCCCCTCCCGCTCCAGGTGGTCCCGCTCGGGCCCCGGGAGCTGCGAGATCGTCGCCTGGAGCACCTGGCCCCGGGACAGGGCCTCCGCCCACTCCCCGAGCCCCGCCACCTCGTAGGTCCCTCCCCGGTGGTGCTCCAGGCCGATGACCGGGCTCACCCCGGGGGCCGTCCACTCGAACCGG
>CAYVCH010000128.1:0-6896 GCA_964449755.1 uncultured Actinomycetes bacterium | reverse complement strand
GGGCGACCACCTCGTCGGCCCGAGCCGGCTCCACCACGAGCACCATGCCGAGCCCCATGTTGAAGGTGGCGAACATCTCCTCCTCCGACGCCCCCGCAGCCCGCCGCACCAGGCCGAACACGGGCGGCTCGGGCCAGCTCCCCCGCCGGACCTCGGCCCCCAGCCCCGGGGGCAGCACCCGGGGCAGGTTCCCCGGGAGCCCCCCGCCGGTCACGTGGGCCGCGGCCCGGAGCAACCCGTCCCGGGCCAGGGCGGCGACGAGGGGGGCGTAGGTGCGGGTGGGCTCGAGCAGCTCCTCTCCCAGGGGACGGCCGAGCTCCGCGGGCGCCTCCTCCAGACCGTAGACCCCGGCGTCGAGGATGGCCCGGCGGATGAGGCTGTAGCCGTTCGCGTGGAGCCCGCTGGAGGCGAGGCCGACGAGGGCGTCCCCCTCCCGCACCCGGTGGGGGCCCAGGACGGCCGCCTCGTCCACCACCCCCACGCAGAAGCCGGCCAGGTCGAACCGGCCCGGCTCCATCACCCCCGGGTGCTCGGCGGTCTCGCCCCCCAGGAGGGCGCACCCGGCCCGCCGGCACCCCTCGGCGATGCCGGCCACCACCGCCGCCGCCTCCTCCGGGACGAGCCTGCCCACGGCCAGGTAGTCCAGGAAGAACAGGGGCTCCGCCCCGGTGCAGGCCACGTCGTCGGCGGCCATGGCCACCAGGTCGATCCCCACGGTGTCCAGGCGTCCCGCCAGGCGGGCCACCTCGAGCTTCGTGCCCACGCCGTCGGCGGCGGCCGCGAGGAGCCGACCGTCCCCGATGCGGAACAGCCCGGCGAAGCCCCCCACCCCGGCCACCACCTCGGGGCGGGTCGCCCCGGCCGCCAGGTCGCCGATGAGCGCCACGGCCCTGGCGGCGGCCTCCAGGTCCACCCCGGCCCGGCGATAGGCCTCGCTCACGACTTGGCCGGGTGCTCGAGGAGGAACTTGCCGGCCCCCTCGGGGACGGGCACGGGGTACTCCCCGTCGAAGCAGGCCCGACAGAAGACGTCCCGCACCGAGCCCGTCGCCGCCACCATGCCCGGAAGGGAGAGGTAGCCGAGGGAGTCGGCGCCCACGAACTGGCGGACCTCCTCCACCGACAGGTCCGAGGCCACCAGCTCCTGGCGGGTGGACATGTCGATCCCGTAGAAGCAGGGCCAGCGGATGGGCGGGCAGGTGATGCGGGCGTGGACCTCGGCGGCCCCCGCCTCCCGGAGGGCCTGGACGATCTGGCGGGTGGTCGTCCCCCGGACGATGGAGTCGTCGACCACGACGAGGCGCCGGCCGCGGATGGCGTCGGGGATGGGGTTCAGCTTCAGCTTCACCCCCCGCTCCCTGAGCGACTGGGACGGTTCGATGAAGGTGCGCCCCACGTACCGGTTCTTCATCAGCCCCTCCCCGTAGGGAATGCCCGAAACCTCCGCGTAGCCCTGGGCCGCCGAGACCCCCGTGTCGGGCACGGGGACCACGAGGTCCGCCCCGGCCGGGTGCTCCCGGGCCAGGCGGCGACCCAGCTCCCGGCGGACCTCGTGGACGGTGCGGCCGTAGAGGCGGGAGTCGGGCCGGGCCAGGTACACGAACTCGAAGACGCAGAGGGCCCGCCGGGGGGCCGCGGCGAACCGGAAGGTGGCGAGGCCACGGTCGTCGATGCGCACGAGCTCGCCGGGCTCCACGTCCCGGACGAAGGTGGCCCCCACGATGTCGAGGGCGCAGGTCTCGGAGGCCACGCAGAAGCCGCTCGGCAGCCGCCCGATGGACAGGGGCCGCAGGCCGTGGGGGTCCCGGGCGGCGAAGAGGCTCCGCTCGTCCAGCATCACGAGGGAGAAGGCCCCGTGCAGCTGTGGCAGCAGCTCCAGGGCGGCGGCCTCCAGGCCCGCCTCGATGCGGCGGGCGAGGAGGGTGGCCACGACGTCGGAGTCGGTGGTCGGCCCGCCCCGCCAGCCGGCCAGCTCGGCCAGCTCCCGGGTGTTCACGAGGTTGCCGTTGTGGCCCAGAGCGAGGGAGCGGCGCCCGTCGGTCTTGAAGGCGGGCTGGGCGTTCTCCCACGTCGTGGATCCCGTCGTGGAGTACCGGGTGTGGCCGATGCCGAGGTCGCCCTGCAGGGTGGCGAGGGTCGCCTCGTTGAAGACCTGGGAGACCAGGCCGAGCTCCTTGTAGACCAGGATGTGCTCGCCGTCGGAGACGGCGATCCCCGCCGACTCCTGCCCCCGGTGCTGGAGGGCGAAGAGCCCGAAGTAGGTGAGGCGGGCCACGTCCTCCCCGGGGGCCCACACCCCGAAGAGCCCGCACGCCTCCCTGGGACCGTCCGCGCCCACCCGGCCGGATGGTAACACCCGTTCCCGCGGGCTCAGACTCCCGGGACCGCTCCAGCCGCAGAAGCCACGCCTTGCGGTGGGGGCCCGCCGCCGTAGCCGCCGAACTCGCCCCCGGCCCGCACCACCCGGTGGCACCGGACGACGATGGGGGCGGCGTTCGCGCCGAGGGCGTTGCCCACGGCCCGGGCGGCGCCCGGCGCGCCGACGGCCGCCGCCAGCTCGCGTACCCGCGGGCCCTGGCCAGCTCCTCCAGGACCGGGTCCCGCCCCTCCCCGGGGACGACCACCCGGCGGCGTCCGCCGTGAAGTCGGTCCCCCACGTGGAGCCGCGGCCCCTCCCGGAACCGGGCCGCAGCGCTCGTCCCGGCGTCGGACCTACGCCGCGGTCGTCCCACCGGCCCCGGCGGAACCGCCCAACGGTACCCAGAACTCGACCGTCGTCCCGGACCCCGGGGCGCTCTGCAGCCGCAGCCAGCCCCCGGCGAGCTCCGCCCGCTCGCGCATGAGCCCGATCCCAAAGCGGCCGGGCACCCCGACCTCGACGGCCTGGGCGTCGAACCCGACACCGTCGTCGCTCACCCGGGCCTGGACACCGCCGTCCCGGGACTCCAGCGCCACCTCCACCCGGCTCGCCCGGGCGTGCTTGCCCACGTTCGCCAGGGCCTCCTGGAGGATGCGGTAGCAGACCACCCGGGTGTCCGTGGGCGGCTCGGCCAGGAGGCGGTCCTCCAGGGAGAAGGCGTACCCGTGGCGCTCGGCCCCGGCCCGGAGGTACTGACGGAGGGCGGCCGCCAGCCCCTCGCGGTCCAGGGCCGGCGGGTGCACCTCGAAGACGAGCCGCCGCAGGGACCCGATGACGGTCCTGGCGAGCCCGGCCAGCTCGCCGAGGCGGGCGGACAGGGCCGCATCGCGGCCGTCGCCTGCCGCCACCTCCAGCCGGAGGGCCAGGGCGGTGAGCTTCTGCAGCGGGTCGTCGTGGATGTCGGCGGCGATGCGGGCCCGTTCCGCCTCGCCCGTCCGGACCAGCTCCGCCGCCAGGCGTCTGCGAAGCGCGTCCACCCGGCGGAGGGTCTCGTAGCTCTCGCGGAGCTCCTCCTCGGCCCGGACCCGGTCGGTGACGTCCACCAGGACCCCCTGCCAGTAGCCCTCCGCGCCACCGACCAGCACGCAGGAGTCGTGGACCCACACGACCCTCCCGTCCCTCGCCAGGTACCGGTACTCGAGGGAGAAGGGCTCCCCGGTCTCGTTCGCCCGCCGCCACTCCGAGAGCACCCGGTCCCGGTCGCCGGGGTGGAGGACCCGGACCCAGAAGCCCGGGTCGGTCTCGAACTGCTCGGGCGGGTAGCCGAGGACGTCGCAGACCCGGGAGCTGATGTAGGTGATGGGCCCCGGGGCGCCGGGGGCCATCAGGTAGGTCACCGCCGGCATGTGCTCGACGAGCGAGCGATAGCGGGTCTCGCTCGCCCGCAGGCGGTCCACAGCCGCCTCCCGGGCCAGGGCCTCGCCGAGGGCCCCGGCCACAGCCCGCACCGCCTCGACGTCGGCCACCGGCCACGCCCGCTCCTCCTTGGTGTCCGCCAGGCTGAGGGTGCCCCACCACTCGCCACCCACGAGGACCGGGGCCACCAGGACGCTCCGCACGCCCTGGGCCTCCAGGAACGGTCGCTCCTCCGGGGGCAGGCTCGCCACCGGCCCCTCGATGAGGCCGCCCGTCTCCAGCACCCGCCACCAGCGGGCGAGCCCGCCGGCACCCTCGGGGATCCGCGCGAGGGCGGGGTTCCCGGCCTGGGGTTCGACGCCCTCGGCCGCCCACTCGTGGGCGAGGCGGGCGAAGCGTCCGCCCCCGTCCCGCTCGATGCGAAACGCGCTCACCCGACCGGCCCCCGTGGCCCGTCCCAGGAGGGGCAGCACCTCGGGCAGGACCTCCTCACACCGGGCGGCCCGGAGGAAGCGTTCCGTGGCCCCGGCCACGGCGGCAAGCATCGCCGCCCGGCGTCGCAGCTCGCCCTCGGCCGCCCGCCGGTCCGAGGCGTCCCGGACGGCGGCCAGGACGAGCAGGCCCTCCTCCGTCCGCAACGGGCTCAGGGCGATGTCCACCGGCAGCAGCGTCCCGTCCCGCCGCCGGAGGGCCAGGTCCCGGCCGGCGGCCATGGGCCGGACCCGGGGTCGGGCCCCGAAGCTCTCTCGCTCCCGGCGGTGCAGCTCCCTGGCGGCCTCGGGGACCAGGACCTCGACGGGCTCCCCCAGCAGGTCGCAGGCGGGGTAGCCCGACATCCACTCCAGGGGGCGGTTGACGTGGACGATGCGGCCGGCGGCGTCGACCACGACGACGCCGTCGGGGAGCACGCCGAGCAGGCGGACCAGGGCCTCCCACGCTTCCTCCCCACCGCCGAGCCGGTGGACCTCGGGCTCCCGACGGGCTGCCATCCGTGCCCCCACCGGCCGGGGACCGACCTCCATCGGCCCCCGGACCCGGGAGAGAACGCTTGCGTATCAGATGCGAACGCAGGCGTCAAGGACGCCTCGGGTCGCGGACCCCTCGGCCGGGGTCACGCCACGTCGGGGGCGACGCCCCTCCCGGGGAAGAGGCCCGGCATCAGCGCCTCCAGCTGCCGCATGAGGTGCCGGGGCCCGCGGGCGGCGAGCCGGGCCCAGGCCCGGGTCCCGGCGAGGGCCAGCAGGCCCTCGGCCACCAGCCTGGGGTCGGCCTGCCGCAGTCCGGCCGCGGCAAGGGCCTCCGCGGCGATCCCGGCCACGTACCGCTCCAGCTCCTCGTAGGGGGATGCGTCGGCCCCGATCCAGCGGGCGGCGCAGGCCAGACGAGCGTCCAGGAGGGCCGTGAGGTCGGGCCGGCCCGTGGTGAGGCGAGCCAGGGAGCGCACGACCTCCGGGAGCCTCGAGCGCGGGTCGGCCGTCGCCTCGACCCGGCGGGCGAGCTCCCGGCGGAGCTCCTCGCAGGCCCAGGCCAGCGCGGCCTCCGCGAGCGACGCCTTGCTCCCGTGGTCCAGGTACACGGAGCCCTTGGCCACCCCCGTGGCCCGGGCCACGTCCTCCACCCGGAAGCGGAAGCAGCCCTCCTCCCCCAGCAGGCGGGCGGCGGCAGCCGCCGCCTCCAGGGCCCGCTGCCGCCGGATCCGGCGGGCGAACGTCTCGGGTTCCTGCGGTGGCTGCGTCACCGGCTACCTCCCGAACCCTGGCTCCCACCGCGGGAGCCCCGGAAACCGTCGGGACGGTGATGTGATACTCGTCGGTTCACGCACTGAACTTAACCGTCGAACGCCGCCGGGTGGGCCCGCCGGCACGTGGCGCTCAGATGCGCAGGCGCGCCAGCAGGGCCCCCGGCGACGGTGGTGGGCCCCCCGACCTGGCGCGGGAGGCCGCCACGGCCGCCAGAGCCCGCAGGGCCCGGGCGGGACCCACGATCCCCGTTCCATGCTCCGACCACCCGGCCGCGTCCAGGATCCGGTCCAGCTCGGTCCAGTCGGCGAAGGGGCATTCCACCTCCGCCAGGCAGCACGCGACGGGCGGGTCGCCCTGGGAAGCCCCGGACGAGAGGCAGTGCTCCAGGAGCCGCCGGGCGGCCCGCTGCACCGCGGCCCGGCCCGGTCGGCCGGCGACCTCGCGCCGCAGGTCGGCGGCGACGGCGGCGAGTCCCTCCCCGACGACCCGCGCGATCAGCTCGTCCCGCGTCCGAAAGTAGGCGTAGAGCGTGACCTTGGACACGCCCAGGTCCCGGGCCAGGGCGTCCATGGTGAAGGCACGGCAGCCGGTGGAGGCGAGGAGCCGTGCGGCCCCTCGCAGCATCTCGCGCTCCCGGAAGGCCCGGGCCCGCTCGCGGAGGGGGCGTGACGAGGCTGTCATGGTCTGACTCCTCGGTCACATTCAAGCCGAGCGTCGGAGGCCCCGCAACGCCCTCCCCCGAGCGGCCGAACGCGGCCTCCGTTCAGCCGGACCTTCGCGATGGCCTCCTCGTAGGCGGCGCCCTCCCCCACGGCAACCTCGAAGGGGCCAGGTCCCCGGGGGCCGGTGAGCGAGCCCCCGCGCGACGTTCAGGGGAGCGCGCCCTCCAGCCGGAGGAGCCACGCCTTCCGCTCCGGCCCTCCGCCGTAGCCGCCGACCTCGCCCCCGGCCCGCACCACCCGGTGGCAGGGCACGACGATGGGCACCGGGTTCGAACCCAGGGCGGCGCCGACGGCCCGGGCGGCCCGGGGGGCACCGAGGGCGGCCGCCAGCTCCCCGTAGGTCCGAACCGTGCCGTAGGGGATCCGGGCCGTGGCCGCGAGGACCCGCCGGGCGAAGCCGGCCATGAGCGCCGGGTCCACGGGGAGCTCGAACCGCCGCCGCCGGCCCTCGAAGAACTCCTCGAGCTGGCGGCGGGCGTCCCCGGTCATCCGCGCCGAGCGCAGGACCCGGGGCGACAGGCGGAGCGCGAGCTCCTCCACCACCGCCCCGGGCTCCTCCTCGGGGAACGCCACCCGGACCAGGCCCCGGCGGGTGACCGCCACGAGCAGCCGCCCCACCGGCGTCTCCACCTCGCCGACCCCCACGTCGAGCAGCCCT
>CAYVCH010000127.1:0-6938 GCA_964449755.1 uncultured Actinomycetes bacterium | reverse complement strand
CGCCCCTCACATCCAGGGCCCCCCGGTCGGGGGATTTTCGGGCTACGTTTCCTAGGCCCATTTTCCGCAGTTCACGGGCCCTACCTTCCCCGCTCGGGCCATGGCAGCGGAACGCCGAGGGCGTCGAGGATCTGGCGCTGGGTCACGGTGAGCCGATCCAGGACGATGCCCTCGGTGGTGTAGGTCAGCCCCAAACCCTGGAAGGCGGCGAGGATGCTGCGCCCGGTGGGGCGAGCCGCTCGACCCTCGGGAAGCAGACCGGGGAGGGTCTCTTCGGGACCGAGGGCCCGGCGGAGGTCGGCCTGGGTGAGGCCGAACACCAGGAGGGCCAGCCCCACGATGCTGATGAGGGCGTCGATGCGGGCGTCGTT
This sequence comes from uncultured Actinomycetes bacterium, assembly GCA_964449755.1. Lineage (GTDB taxonomy): Bacteria > Actinomycetota > UBA4738 > UBA4738 > HRBIN12 > CAYVCH01. The sequence continues at coordinate 6,567 of CAYVCH010000127.1, read as the reverse complement.
GTGCAGGAAACACGGGGCGGACCTTGAGGGGTCCTTTGAGGTCCCGGTGGCGGAGCTCCACGAGGTCTGGTCCTTGTAGGTCCGAAGCACCCTGGTGGCCGAGGTCCGCCCCGGCAGGTTGGTGGCCAGGGCGTAGACGCCGTCGGCGGCGCCGGCCGCGGCGATCGCCCCCTCGTTGCGGCGGAACGAGAGGGTCGGGCGCCCGTCCTCGCCCCCCACCTCGACGTGGAGGAGCCCCTCGACCGGGGGGAGGATCCGGGCCACCGCGGCCTCCACCTGCTGCCGGGTCCGGTAGTGGGGCCCGCCGAGGCCGCGGCGGACCCGCTCCAGGCGCTCCTCGGCCTTGGCCAGGGCCCGCTCCCTGCCCTCGGCCACGCTTCGGGCCTCCTCCGAGGACCAGACGTAGGCCACGCGGAACCGGTAGGTCTCCTGGGTCTCCGGGTCGGTGACCTCCCAGTGGCGGAGGGCGCCCCGGTAGCGGGTCCTGGCCTCCGGCGGCTTCCCCCGGTCGCGGCGGGAGAGGTAGCGGAGCGGGTGGAGGCCCTCGTGGCCGACCTCCTCCAGGAACCGCCGGCGGAACCCCGAGCCCTCCCGGAGGGAAACGATGAAGGAGACCCCGGCGCGGTGGGCCAGGCACAGGCTCCTGGGGTGGCCGAGGGCGGAGTCGGCGCACACGAGCAGCCCGGGGGGCAGCAGCTCCGCCAGACGCTCCAGGGCCTCCCCGATCAGGGTGAGCTCCGCGGCGGCCCCCGGGTGGGGCCTCACGTACAGGGGGATGCCGTCGGGGCTGGTGGCCTCCAGCACCCGGACCTGGCGGGCCACCCGCCGGTCCGGCCCCCACCCCTTGGCGACGATCCCCGAGCCGGGGTAGGCGCCGGCGAACCGCAGCGTGGTGAGGTCGACGTGCAGGCGCGCCGCATCGGCCCCGCAGCGCTCGACGGCGGCGAGGGTGGCCGCGCCCCGCACGTGCTCGGCGACGGGGGCGAGGGTATCGAGGGTCCGGCCCAGGCGGTCGTCGTTGAGCAGGCTCCCGGGGATGTCGAACACCTCGGCCATCGCCGCCTGGGTGGCCCACGCCGCCACGTCGTAGAGGGGCGCGGGGGAGGCGAGCCGGTTGGCGACCATGGCGCAGACCACCTCTCCGTGGGTGAGCTGGGCGCGGCCCCGCTGGGGGATGGTCCGGTCGACGATGGCCCGGAGCCCGAGACGATCCAGGTAGTGGCGGACGAGGAGCAGCGGCCCCACCTCCCGTCGGGTCCCCACCGCCGGGGGGTCGTGCCGGGCGAAGGAGGCGGCCAGGCGATCGAGCTGGCCGGAGCCCTGGAGCTCGTCCAGCCGCCCGAGGGTTGCCACCACCCGCTGGCGGACCTTCCGTCCCTCCCTCCGGCCCTCCACGAGCTGGAGGTACTCGGTTGGGAAAGGGATCCAGCCGGAAGGAGGCTCTCCCATGGCACATGCTAAGGCGAAGCTCACCCCCTACGGCCGGACCCTGCTGGCCCAGCGGAGATGGGCTGGACGCTGACCGCGGCCGCCGGGGCCGCCGGCGTCTCCCGGGCCACCGCCTCCAAGTGGGTCCGCCGCTACCGGGGGGAGGGTCTGGAGGGCATGGGGGACCGCCCCCGCCGCCCCCGCCGGCCCCCCCGGGCCCTCCCCCGCCGGGAGGTTCGCCGGACCCTGGGGGCCCGCCGGCGGATGAAGGTGGGGCCCCACCGCCTGGCCTCGGCCCTGGGCCTTCCCCGCTCCACCATCTACGGGGTCCTCCGCCGCCACGGCCTGTCCCGCCTGGGGGATGCCGACCGCCCCTCGGGGGTGCCCGTCCGCTGCTGCCGAAAGCGCCCCGGGGAGCTGCTGGCCGTGGACGCGGACAACCTCGCCCGGATCCCCGCCGGTGGAGGCCACCGCGGGCCGAGGGCAGGCGCCACCGTCGCCGCGACCCCGCCGCCGGTGGGTACGACGACGTCCACCAGGCCACCTGCGACCACTCCCGGGTGGCCTACGCCCGAGGTCCTGCCCGACGAGCGGGGGGAGACCTGCGCCTCCTTCCTGCTCCGGGCCGGCGCCTTCTTCGCCGAGCCCGGGGTGGGGATCCGGGAGGTCATGACCGACGGGGCCCTGTCCTCCACCCGCTCGGCCGCCTTCTCCGAGGCCCTGGGGGCCCGCCACCTCACCACCGGGCCCTACAACCCCGCCCTGAACGGCAAGGCCGAGCGGTTCGGGCGCACCCTGGCCCAGGAGCGGGCCTACGCCAGGCTGTACCGATCCAACGAGGAGCGGGCCCGGGCGCTCCCCCGGTGGCTGTACCACGACAACCACCGCCGCCCCCACACCGCGCTGGGAGGGCTCACCCCGATGCAGGTCCTTGTCAACGACGTGGGTGGGAACCACAGCTACGTGCGGGCGGCGCCGGTCAGGCCGGGTCCGCCGAGAGGCGGCGCACCTGCTCCCGGAAGCGGCGGTACTGAGCCGCCGGGTCCCACCCGCCTTCCACCACGGGCCGGACCACCCGGGCCACCAGCCCCACCTCAGGCCCCCGGGTGACGGCAGCCTGCCGGAACCACTCCAGGGTCCCCGGCTCCAGGACCACCTCCCCGGAGGTGCCGGGGGGACGGTGGGCGCCGTCGTCGGTGACCACGGGCACGGGGCGGAAGACCCGCTCCAGGGCCGAGCGGACCTCCTCGTCTCCGGCCTCGACGACGACCCGGCGGCCGTCCCAGGCGGCCGCACCGACGGCCTCCTCCGGCCCGCCGGGGCGGTGGAACTCGATGCGCAGCACGCTCCCAGCCTACCGACCCGCGCGGGCGGGCACCGTCCTCGATGTCGGCGCCGGCCGCTAGGATCGCCCGAGCACGACTCCAAGGAGGGAGCCATGGTCCCGTCGGCGACCGTCGAGCTCCTCCCCCTCACCGGGGCCCCCCAGGGCCCACTGGAGCCCACGGGGCGCCCCAGGTGGGTCCCCGCGGACGGTTGGATCCTGTACCAGGGCGAGGCCCGCCGCCAGCTGTTCCTGCTGCTGGCGGGGGTGGCCCGGGAAGGCGCGATCTCACCCGACGGCCGGGAGGCCGCCCTGGACCTCCTGGGGCCGGGGGACGCCTTCGGCAACCCCGGCCCTGGACCCTCACCCACCGGCGTCCTGGCCCTCACCGACTGTCTCGTCCTCGAGGCCCCGGTGGCTGGACGGCAAGGCACGACGGCCCGGGCCCCGGCCGGGCTGGAGCAGCTCCTGACGGCGGCCATCGCCGAGCGCCTGCGGCGGACCACCCGCCTCGCCCTCGACCTCATGTGGTGCGACGTGGCCACCCGGCTCGAGCGGCGCCTGGCCGACCTGGCCGCCCGACATGGACGCCCGGTGCCCTCCGGCCGCCTGCTCGAGCTGCCCCTGAGCCAGGACGAGCTGGCCGCCCTCGCCGGGACGACCCGGGAAAGCGCCAACCGGGCCCTCCGTCGGCTTGCGGCCGAGGGGCGGGTCCTCCGTGACGGGCGGCGCTACCTCGTCTCGGGGCGGCCGCACTGATGCGGGGGGTCCGGCGCGCCGTCGGCCCCGGCCCGGGCCTCAGCCCCCGGGCCCCTCCTGGAGCACCGCCAGGGAACAGCGGCCGCACAGCCGGGTCCGCCCACGGACCGGGCGCCCGCACCGCTCGCAGGCGCGGGGGCCGAGGAGCCGGTAGCGGGCCTGCCCGCCCCTCCCCGCGTGCGCGACCCGCCCCTCGGCCTCGAGCTTCAGCAGGTGGGCGAGGACGGACCGCTCGGCCAGGGGGCGGGCCTCGGCCGGGTACCCGGCGTAGATGGCCTCCACCAGCTCGGGGACGGAGCGCGGACCGCCGGCCAGGGCCCCGAGCAGCTGCTCCTCCCGCAGCGCGCGGTGGTCTAGGTACTCGCGGAGCTTGGCCTCCGCGTCCAGCACCACGGGGCCGTGGCCCGGGTAGATGACCCGCGGCCCCAGGTCGAGCATCCGCCGCAGGGATCGGAGGTAGGCCACCAGGTCCCCTTCGGGCGGGTCGATGACGCTCGTCCCCCGCCCCAGGACCGCGTCGCCGGTGAAGAGGGCCCCCTCGCCCTCGAGCAGGAAGGCCACGTGGTCGGTGGTGTGCCCCGGGGTGTGCAGGGCCCGCAGCCGGACGCCGCCCGCCTCCACCACCTGGCCGTCCCGGAGAGGTCTTCCCCCGGAGGGTGGCCGGAAGGCGAGCACCGGCGCCCCCTCCGTGGCGGCCAGGGCCACTGCCCCCGGCGAGTGGTCCGGGTGGTCGTGGGTCACCAGGACGACGGCCACCCGCCCCGCCTCCCGGCGGACCTCGGCCAGGTGTCCGGGGTGGTCGGGCCCGGGGTCGATGACGACCGAGGGGTCCCGGCCCAGCACCCACGTGTTCGTCCCCTCCAGCGTGTGCACGCTGGGATTGGGGGCCAGGACCCTGACGATGCGGGTGCTCACCGGGGGGCCCAGGGGTCGAAGGTGGACCGGGGCATCCCCCCCTCCTCCATGGCCCGGGCCGGCTCCACCTGGGGGACCCGGGCGGCCAAGACCTCCTCCGCCGACCGGAAGCCCGACAGGGCCTCCAGCATCTTCATCGTCGGCCAGAACAGGCGGACCCGCCCGGCGTCCCAGTCCGCCAGCAGGTCCGCCGGCCGCGTCCACCAGGCCCGCGTGGCCTCGTGGCCGTCGGCCAGGGGGTCCACTCCCCGGGGCACCACGACCGCGAAGAAGCGGACGTTGAACCGGATGGGCGTCGTGGCCGGGGCCACCCAGTGGGAGATGAGCCGGAGCCGGTCAACGGAGGGCGGCGAGGCGTCCACGGCCGCCAGGCGGTCAGCGGCGCCCGCCGACCGCAACCCCTCCGCGGTGAGGGCCAGGCCGGCCTCCTCGGCCAGCTCCCGCACGGCGCAGGCCCGGAGGGCCTCGTCGGCCGTGCCGAACCAGCGCTCGGCCAGGTCCCGGTCCCGGGGCTCGACCGCCCCGCCGGGGAACACCACGTACCCGGGCAGGAACCGGCTGGCGCCCGCCCGCTCCACGACCACCACCTCGGGCCCCCCCGGCCCGGGCCGGGCCGCGATGGTCGTGGCGGCGTCCCTGGGCTCCCCGGACACGCCTGCGATTCTGGCAGGTCAGCGGGCTCGCCCGCGCCCATACTGGCGTCGTGGCCACACCGCCAGACCCCTCCCCGGCCGAGGCCATCCTCGCGGCCGTCGAGGACCACGGGCCCATCTCCTTCGCGGAGTACATGGAGCTCGCCCTGTACGGGCCCGGCGGCTTCTACGAGCGCCCTGCCGTGGGGACCTCCGGCCACTTCCTCACCAGCCCCCACGTCCACCCGGTCTTCGGGCAGCTCCTCGCGGCCGCCCTGCGGGAGCTGTGGGAGCACCTGGGGCGCCCGGCCCCCTTCCGCCTCGTGGAAGTGGGCGCCGGAGACGGGACCCTGGCGGCCGGCCTCCTGCCCGCCCTGGCCGGCTTGCCCGTGGCCTACACGGCGGTCGAGCGGAGCCCCGGCTCCCGGGCGGCCCTCCGGGACCGGGGCCTCCAGGTCGTCGGGGACCTGGGGGCGCTGGGCCCCCTGGACGGCAGCTGCGTCCTCGCCAACGAGCTGCTGGACAACCTCCCCTTTCGCGTCGTCCGCCGGCGCGGGGACACCCTGGTGGAGCTCAGGGTGGGCCGCCGGGGCCGGTCCCTGTGCCCCGTGGAGGTGCCCGCGGAGCCGGCCCTGGCTGCCCTGGCGCCGCGCCTGGAGGCCGGGGAGGAGGCAGCCATCCCCTGGGAGGCCCTGGCCTTCGTGGACCAGCTCGCCCGGACCCTGACCCGTGGCTACGCGCTCCTCATCGACTACGGCGAGGCCACCGGGGGGAGCCCCGGCCGGGTCCACGGCTACCGGGGCCACCGGATGGTGGAGGACGTCCTGCAGGGCCCGGGCGGTGCCGACATCACGGCCGGGGTGGACTTCGCCGCCGTCCTCCACCGGGCCGAGGCAGGCGGCCTGCGGCCCCTGGGCCTGGTCTCCCAACGGGAGGCCCTCCTCGCCCTGGGATTCGGCGCCTGGGCCCGGGGCGAGCTGGATCGGCAGCGGCGCCTCCTGGACGGCGGAGCCGGCCTCGAGGCGGTCCGCGCCTGGGGCGGCCGGAGCCGGGCGACGCTGCTCGTGGACGCCGCCGGGCTGGGCCGCCTGCGCTGGCTGCTCGTGGCCACCCACGGTCTCCCGGCCCCGCCCTGGCTCCGGGTGGCGAGAGGAGGCCGTCTTCCCGCCGATTGACGGCTGGAAGGCGTCTTGAAGATCGCCAGCGCTGACCGTGACGACGGGGACCGGGTCTTCCCCGACGAGCCCCCCGTCCCGCTGCCCGCCCTCCCCGGGCGCCCTGGGAGGGGGCGGGGAGCTCTCGGGGGAGTCTCCTAGTCCTGGTGGGCCTCGGAGAAACGTTTGACCGCAAAATCACACATGTGTAACTCCCTTGCGACATCATGAGGGGCGGACGACTTCCCCAGGAGGTGGCGATGCGCAACCCATCGGTCTTCGTCCGGCCCCTTTCCTCCAAGGGCCTCCGCACCCTGCTCCACCGGGCCGGGGTCACCTACCAGCGCACCCGGAC
>CAYVCH010000126.1:0-6985 GCA_964449755.1 uncultured Actinomycetes bacterium | reverse complement strand
CTCCGTGCACACCGTCGGGCTGCGGTTCCCGATCGAGGTCGCCTGGCTCGACGACAAGCTCCGGGTCGTGGCGGTCCGCATCCTCCGGCCGGGCCGGGTCGCGCTCCCCCGGCGCGGCGCCCGGCACGTGCTCGAGTGCGCCGCCGGGACCGGCCTCCAGAAGGGGGAGCGGTTCTCCCTCCGGCGGCCCGCGGCCCTGTGACGAGCAACCGGGCCGGTCGGGGGCCGCCGGCGAGCCCTGGTGGAGGCGCCCCTGGTCCCTGGCTATACTCGTGGCGCTGCCCCCGGGGCTGGGGGCGGACTGGGCTCGTGCCCGGGGCCCCCATCGTCTAGCGGCCTAGGATTTCGCCCTTTCAAGGCGGCGACACGGGTTCGAATCCCGTTGGGGGCACGGCACAATGGGAGATGCGTGCGGGTGTGGAGGAGCCAGGAGTCCTCACCGCCCTGTCAAGGCGGAGATCGCGGGATCGAAGCCCGTCACCCGCGCAGACGAGGTCGGGCCGACGCCCGTCCTGGCCAGGTAGCTCAGTTGGCAGAGCACGCGGCTGAAAACCGCGGTGTCGGCAGTTCGATTCTGCCCCTGGCCACCGCCGGAGGCCCCGCGCGGGCGGGGCGACGCGTCAGCTGAGAGGATCTCCTTTCCCTCCACCGCCTCGACGCCGAGCCCGCGTCCACGCCGGCGGGTCACCCGTCAGCTGAGGGCATCCCGGCCACGGAGCTCGGCCCACCGGGCCAGCACCCCCTGGTAGAGGTCGGCCGACCGCGGGTACTCCCCCCGGGCCAGGGCGTCCAGGGCGGCCTGGACGTCTCGGACGCTGCGGTCGTCGTCGAGCTCGTCCCAGGTGAGCAGGTCGCACAGCTCCCCGTAGTCCAGCTCCAGCAGGGATCGCCGGTCGAAGCCTGCCAGCCAGCCGTGCAGCCCGGCCACCAGTTCGGCGACGGGCCCGAGGTCGGCTCGACGCAGGACGGACACCGCGCGTTCCGCCCGCCGCATGGCCCGGGGCACCGGCGTGAGGTAGCAGAGCCGGTAGCCGCCCCCCTCGCGCTCCTCGAGCCTCCGCTCCTCGTCGGCGAAGAGCGTGAACCACCGGATGGGGACGTGCCAGGGGCTCTGCTGGACGAAGCAGAGGGCCCGCCGGCGCCGGCGGCGCAGGCGCGCCAGCTCCCTGGCCGCGCGCCTGGCGTCGGCCGGGGAGACCAGGGCCTGTCCCAGCTCCGGCGGGGCGGTCTCGCGGAGGGCCACCAGGCCGGCCAGGGTCCGGGCCCGCACGCTCCAGGGGGAGACGAACCAGGTGCTGCCCACCCGGCGCGCCTCGGCCCGCTCCTCGGTGGCGGGGAGCATGATGCCGAGGTGGCGGCCGGCCGCTCGCTGGCGGTAGGCCCGCCGCGGCGGGCGCAGGTGCTCCCCGGCTTCGACGAACCGCTCCCACCGGGCCCGCTCGGCCGGCCCGAAGGCATCCAGGGGCTGGAACACCCTGAGGTAGGAGGAGGGGACCACGGGGGCAGTCTAGCCACCGCGGCCGATATGCTCAGGCCACCGTGGGCACGCGAGCGGCGGACGAGACCGAGCCCTTCCGGCTCATCGCGCCCGACGGCACCGCCGTGGGCGACCCCGACGTCGGTCTCTCCGAGGACGACCTCCGGGCGCTCCTGGCCCTCATGGTCCTCGCCCGCCGCCTGGACGAGGAGTGCCTGGCCCTGCAGCGCCAGGGGGAGCTCACCGTCTACCCGCCCTTCCGGGGTCAGGAGGCGGCCCAGGTGGGGAGCGCCTTCGCCCTCGCCCCCGAGGACTTCGTCTTCCCCTCCTTCCGGGAGCTCGCCGCCGCCCTGGTCCGGGGGGTGGACCCCGTCGCCTACCTCGAGTACCACCGGGGCACCTGGCACGGCGGCCCCTACGACCCCCTCGCGGCCCGCTTCGCCCCCATCTGCGTCCCCGTGGCCACCCAGCTCCCCCACGCCGTCGGCTGGGCCCTGGGGGCCAAGCTCGAGGGCCGGGCGGCCTGCGCCCTGGCCTTCTTCGGCGAGGGGTCGGGCTCCGAGGGCGACTTCCACGAGGCCGCCAACCTGGCGGCGGTGTGGCGGGTCCCGCTCGTGCTGTTCTGCCAGAACAACCGGTGGGCCATCTCGGTTCCCGTGGAGCGGCAGACCGCGGGCGAGATCTGGCGCCGGGCCGAGGGCTACGGCCTCCCCGGGGTGCGGGTGGACGGCAACGACGTCCTTGCCTGCTACCGGGTCACGAGGGAGGCCCTGGAGCGGGCCCGGGCGGGCGGAGGCCCCACCCTCATCGAGGCCATGACCTATCGGATGGGGCCCCACTCCACCGCCGACGACCCCACCCGGTACCGCGACCCCGCCGAGCTCGCCCGCTTCGAGGCCCTGGACCCCATCGAGCGCTACCGGCGGTTCCTCCTCGCCTCGGGCCTGGCCGACCCCGCCTTCGTCAAGGCCTGCGAGAAGGAGGCCGAGGAGCGGGTGGCGGAGGTTCGCCGGGCGGTGGTGGCCCTGCCGCCACCCCCGCCCGAGGAGCTGTTCCGCCACGCCTACGCCAGGCCCCCGGCGAGCCTGGAGCGCCAGCGGGCCGAGGCCCTGGGAGGCTGGGGTGGCTGAGCTCACGATGGTCGCCGCCCTGAACCGGGCCCTCCGCGATGCCCTGGCCGCCGACCCCCGGGTCCTGGTGTTCGGGGAGGACGTGGGACGCCTGGGGGGCGTCTTCCGGGTCACCGACGGCCTCCAGGGGGCCTTCGGCGAGGAGCGGGTCTTCGACACCCCCATCGCCGAGGCGGGCATCGTGGGGGCGGCCCTGGGCCTCTGCCTCGCGGGCTGGCGTCCCGTGGTGGAGCTGCAGTTCGAGGGCTTCTCCTACCCCGCCCTGGACCAGGTCATCTCCCACGTGGCGAAGTACCGCTACCGCACCCGCGGCCGGGCCGAGGTGCCCCTGGTGATCCGGATGCCCTTCGGCGGGGGCATCAGGGGCAAGGAGCACCACGGGGAGAGCCCGGAGACCTACTACGTGCACACCGCCGGCCTGAAGGTGGTGGTCCCCTCGAGCCCCCTCGACGCCTACCGGCTCCTCCGCCTCTCCATCGAGGACCCCGACCCCGTGGTCTTCTTCGAGCCCAAGGCCCGCTACTGGGCGCGGGAGGCGGGAGAGCCCACCACCGAGGGGCCCGGCATCGGGGTGGCGCGGGTCCTCCGGGAGGGGGAGGACTGCGTCCTCGTCTCCTACGGCGCCATGGTGCACCGCTGCCTGGAGGCCGCCCAGGCCCTGGAGGCCGAGGGTACCTCCTGCCGGGTCCTCGACCTGCGCTCCCTCGTCCCCCTCGACCTGGACGCCCTGGGGGAGTCGGTGCGGCGGACGGGGCGGGCGGTGGTGGTCCACGAGGCCCCCCTCACCCTGGGAACGGGGGCCGAGATCTCGGCTCGCATCATGGAGGAGGCCTTCGACTACCTGGAGGCTCCGGTCCTGCGGGTCACGGGCTACGACACCCCCTACCCGCCGGCCTCCCTGGAGGACGCCTGGCTCCCCTCGGTGGAGCGGATCCGGGCGGCGGTGCGGAAGGCGGTCGCGTACTGATGCCCACCCGCACCTTCCTCCTCCCCGACCTCGGCGAGGGGCTGGAGGAGGCCGAGGTCTCCCGCTGGCTGGTGGCCGAGGGCGAGCGGGTGGAGCTGAACCAGCCCCTGGCGGAGGTGGAGACGGCCAAGGCCACCGTGGAGATCCCCTCGCCCCACGCCGGCGTGGTGGCCCGGCTCCACGCCGCCGAGGGGGACCTGGTGCGGGTCGGCGCGCCCCTCGTGACCTTCGAGGTGGAGGAGGCGGCCGGCCTCCCCGTCCCGCCACCGGAGGCCGCCCAGAGCCAGCCGGAGGGGCCAGCCGGCCCGACCGGCCCGGTCCCCGCCTCTCCCGCCGTGCGCAGGCTGGCCCGGGACCTGGGGGTGGATCTCGCCGCCCTGGCCGGGACCGGGCCCGGGGGGCGGGTGACCCGGGAGGACGTGGAGCGGGCGGCCCGCCAGGGTCCCGGGAGCGCCGACGTCGAGCGGATCCCCGTCCGGGGGGTCCGCCGCCTCATCGCCGAGCGCCTCACCAGGGCCGTCCGGGAGATCCCCCATGTCACCACCTTCCGCACCGTGGACTGCCTCCACCTGGAGGCCCTCCGCCGGGACCTGGGGGTCTCCCCCCTGCCCATCGTCGTCCGGGCCCTGGCCGAGGCCTGCCGCGCCCACCCCTTCCTCAACGCCTCCTTCGACGCCTCCCGGGGCGAGATCCTGCTGTACCGTCGCTGTCACGTGGGCATCGCCACCGACACCGAGCGCGGGCTTCTGGTCCCGGTGGTCCGGGACGCCGGGACCCGGGGGATCGGCGAGATCGCCGCGGAGATCGAGCGCCTCGCCCGGGCCGCCAGGGATGGCACGATATCCCCGGACGAGATGGCCGGGGGAACGATCACCGTGACGAACACCGGGAGCTACGGCTCCGAGTTCGGCACCCCCATCATCAACCCGCCCCAGGGCGCCATCCTCGGCCTCGGGGTCATCGAGCCCCGGGCCCTGGTGGTGGGGGGCGAGGTGGTCGCCCGCCCGGCCTGCACCCTGTCCCTCTCCTTCGACCACCGCCTCCTCGACGGGCGGGCCGCCGGGCTCGCCCTGGGCGAGCTGGTGGACCTCCTGGAGCGGCCCGAGCGGCTGCGGGCGTTGCCCCGGTGAGACCGGTGCGGATCGTCTCCCTCCTGCCCTCGGCCACCGAGATCGTCTACGCCCTCGGCCTGGGCGACGACCTGGTGGGGGTCACCGACGAGTGCGACTACCCTCCCGAGGCCGCCACGAAGCCCGTGGTGTCCCGCAGCACGCTCCCCCAGGGCCGCCCCCTGCCGCCGGGGGAGATCGACGACCTGGTCCGGGACCAGATGGCCAGGCGGGAGCCCCTCTACGAGCTGGACCGGGCCCTCATCCAGCATCTCCAGCCCGAGGTCATCCTCACCCAGGACCTGTGCCGCGTGTGCGCGGTCCCCTCGGGACAGGTCCAGGCCGCCCTGGAGGAGCTGGCCGTGACCGAGGCCAGGGTCATCTCCCTCGACCCCCACACCCTGGAGGACATCCTGGGGACCATCCTCGAGGTGGGGGAGTCGCTGGGCCGCGGGGAGCGGGCCGGGGAGCTCGTCGCCGGCCTGCGGGAGCGCATCGAGGCCGTCCGGCGCACCGCCCTGCGCCTGCCCTCCATCCGGGTGTTCTGCCTGGAGTGGGCCGACCCACCCTTCGCCGCCGGCCACTGGGTGCCGGAGATGGTCGAGCTGGTCGCCGGCGAGAACCTCCTCGCCGCCAAGGGCGAGCCCTCCAGGCCCGTGACCTGGCGCCAGATCGCCGACGCCGGGCCGGAGGTGGTCGTGTTCATGCCCTGCGGGCACTACCTGGAGGAGGCCGAGGAGGAGGGCCTGGCGCTCCTCGCGAACCCGGAGTTCGCCGACACCCCCGCCGCGAGGGAGGGGAACGTCTTCGCCGTGGACGCGACCTCCTACTTCTCCCGGCCCGGTCCCCGCGTCGTGGACGGCCTGGAGGTCCTGGCCTGGGCGGTGCACCCCGAGGCCTTCCCGGAGCCGCCCCCCGGGCGCATCGCCCGCCTCGCCCGCTGACCGCGGGGCCGGCGCCCGCCGGGCCGGGCGCCGTTCGGTAGGCTACCGACGGATGCGCCCGACGAACCAGGTGACCCAGGCCGACGTGGGCAAGCGCGTCTCCTTCCAGTTCGAGCTACCCAACGGCTACGTGGGGGAGGTGGTCGGCGTCCTGGAGGCCTTCGACGAGGCCGCCCAGACCTACCTGGTCCGCCGGCGGGACGGCGGGCTGGCCCGGGTGCCCCGCCGGGGTGTGCGCTTCGGGCGCGTCGCCGGGTAGCCCCGAGCACCGAGGAGGTCCGCATGGCACTGCCCGAGGCGTTCATCCGCGTCCGCATGGGCTCCGAGGACGCCCACTACGGCGGCGACCTGGTGGCCGGCGCCAGGATCCTCCAGGTCTTCGGCGACCTCGCGACGGAGCTCGCCATCCACCACGACGGCGACGAGGGCCTCCTCCGCGCCTACCAGACCGTGGAGTTCCTGGCCCCCGTGCGCGCGGGGGACTTTATCGAGGCCCGGGGCCGCATGGTGGCCGTGGGCAGCACCTCCAGGAGGTGCGAGTTCGAGGCCTACAAGGTCATCGCCGCCCGGCGCGACGTCTCCGAGTCGGCGGCGGAGGTCCTGGCCGAACCCGTCCTCGTGTGCCGGGCGGTGGGCACGACGGTGGTGCCCAAGGACCGGCAGCGGGGCCCCGCGGCGTGACCGGGCCTCCGGTCGGTCCGGCCGCGGGACCGGGCCGGGACACGGGCAGCCCCTCCCGACCGAGGGGCTGCCCTCCGCTGACCGAGGGGGAGGCGGTCAGCTGGGTCCCTCGAGGTCGCGGAGCATCGCGATGAGCTCCTCGACGTCGAAGGGTTTGGGCATGAAGGCGTCGGCCCCGAGCTCGGCGGCCCGGGCCCGGTCGCGGAGGCTGGAGAGGGCGGAGAGCACCACCACTCGGGGCCGCTCGGCGTCGGGCAGCTCGCGCATCTCCTCCAGGACGCTCCAGCCGTCCATGGTGGGCATCATGATGTCGAGGAGCATGAGACGCGGCCGGTGCTCCCGGACAGCGGCCAGGGCGCTGCGCCCGTCCCTGGCCGTGAAGGTGCGGAAGCCCTCGGCCTCCAGGGTGAACTGCAGCACCCAGGCGACCTGCGGCTCGTCGTCCACGACCAGCACGCTGGCCGGCGCGCACTCCTCGGCCACCATCATCGTCCCCCTGAAGGAACGGCTCGGGCGGCCCGGCGCTGGATCGGCCGACGGACCGGATTCCTCTGGCCAGAGGACCTAGCCCGGCCCGGAGGCGGCCGCCCCGGCGCGGGGGGTGCCTCAGCCGCCGAGGACCCGGACGCCGGGCCCGCGGGCCACGTCGCCGACGAGGTGGGCGGGGATGCCGGCCG